>JBGOWL010000112.1:0-5846 GCA_041478585.1 Dehalococcoidia bacterium
ATGGATGAGGGCGTCAAGTTGTACGTTGAATGGCGGCGGAGGCAGAAGAAGGGGTAGTCTCTGACTGGTGTCTGAAAACTACGCACAGGGAGGCTTTATGGTTGGGATAGTATCCTACGGCGCATACATACCCTGGTACCGGCTGGTCCGGCAGGAGTTCCTCAGGGCTTGGGGTGGCTTTGCCATGCCGGGGGAGAGGAGTGTGGCCAACTACGACGAAGATAGCCTGACCATGGCGGTCGAAGCGTGCATCGACTGCCTGGCAGACACCGATGCCGGGACGGTGGACGGACTCATCTTCGCCACCACCACGGCACCTTACAGTGAGAAGCAAGGCTCAGCAATAATGGCTCTGGCCCTGGACCTGCCCCGGGATGCGCGCACCGCGGACATGAGCGACTCGCTGCGGGCTGGGGCGGCTGGGATGACCTGGGCCAGGGATGCCATCGAGGCCGGTTCGCTCTCCAAGGTGCTGGTCGCGGCCTCGGATTGCCGCCTAGCGGGGCCTTCCAGCATGCTGGAGCAGATACTCGGCGATGGAGCGGCGGCCGTGCTTCTGGGGAAGAATGAGCTCATCGCCACGATTGAGGGCAGCTACTCCATCTCCGACGAGTTTGCCGGACTGTGGCGGGCCAGCGCCGATACCTTCCTGCGTACATGGGAGGACCGCATGGTGCTGGACGAGGGCTACTCGAAGGTGCTACCCGAGGCCATCGCCGGACTGATGAAGAAGTATGCTCTGACCCCCAAGGACTTCGCCAAGTTGGTTCTGGACCTGCCGACTGATGTGAGGCGTCACGGGCGGGTGGCAACCGAGACTGGATTCGAGACGGCGCAGCTTCAGGATGGCGCTTCCCTCTTCCTGAATGTAGGCACCACTGGTGTTGCCTCTGGGATGATGGGACTGGTGGCCGCCCTGGAGGAGGCAAAGCCCGGGGACAGGATCCTCCTTGCCTGTTATGGCAACGGTGCGGATGCCATCATCCTGCGGGTGACCGAGGGCATAGCCAAGCTGGGGCAAAGGCGAGGCATGAAGAACCATCTCGCCTCCAAGAAGCTGCTCACCAACTACGAGAGGTATCTCAAGTGGCGCAGTCTGGTGGCCGAGGCGCCGTCCCAGGGGCCTGGCCGTGGCCTCATCTCTCTCTCGGCGATGCACCGGGACAGCAGGATTCTCATCGGCTTCTACGGCAAGAGATGCCTGCGCTGCGGCACCCCCCAGTTCTTTCAGGGAGGCGTCGGTTATCCACCCATCCGCGTGTGCATCGTCTGCCAGGCCAAGGACCAGTTTGAGGACTACCGCTTTGCTGGCAGAAAGGGCGTGGTCTTCAGCTTCACCCAGGACAATCTGATACCTGCCATGGACCCCCCGGCGGCGGTAGCGGTGGTGGACTTCGACGGCGGAGGCCGTGCCTTTCTGGATTTGACCGACCGCGATGTGGACAAGATGGAAGTGGGGATGAAGGTGGAGCCCACCTTGCGCAAGCTGTTCTTCGAACAGGGTATCCACAACTATTTCTGGAAGATCAGGCCCATCAGATGCTGAGAGTAGGAGGCGCGACATGAGGGAGAGCATAAAGGACAAGGTCGCCATCATCGGGATGGGCTGCACCCGATTTGGGGAGCGCTGGGATGCCAGCGCTGGTGACATGATCGTGGAGGCAGCCAGCGAGGCTTTTGAGGATGCCGGGGTGGAACCCAAAGACATTCAGGCAGCTTGGGGGGGAACCCTGTGGACCGGATTGACCGGGATGACAGTGGGCCATGCCTTGAAGCTCCAGTTCATACCCATAACCCGGGTGGAGAACGCCTGCTGCAGTGGGACCGAGGCGGTGCGCAATGCCGCCTACGCTGTGGCCAGCGGAGTCTATGACCTGGTGTTGGCCGTAGGCTACGAGAAGATCAAGGACCTCGGGTCTCCGGGGGTTCCCATGGCGCAGGGATCGGGCACTCCCACGCAGGTCTTCCCCCAGGCATCGGCACCCGGGCTGTTCGCCATGCTGGCCACCCGCTATTTTGCCCGCTATGGCCTCAGCCGTGAGGAGGGGAAGACCATGCTGGCCAAGATATCGGTTAAGAGCCATGACAACGGGTTCAGCAACCCCAAGGCTCACCTGCGCCGGAAGGTCACGGTGGAGCAGGTGCTGGCGGCACCCATCATCGCCTGGCCGCTGGGACTCTTCGATTGCTGCGGTACCAGCGACGGTGCCGCAGCTGCAATCCTTACCCGGGCCGACATGGCCAGGACTTTCAAGGATGACCCCGTGTACGTGAAGGCGTTCCAGGTCGCCGTCGGGTTTGGCGCCGGCGATATGAGGACCGACTACGATTACACCCATGTCGAGGAGGCCTATCGAGCTGGCCAGGCCGCCTATGCCGAGGCAGACGTAACCAATCCCCGCGAGCAGATCAGCATGGCTGAGGTGCACGACTGCTTCTCCATCACCGAGGCCATCGTTATGGAGGACCTGGGATTCAGCCCCAGGGGCAGGGTGAAGGATGATATCGATGCCGGAACCTTCCTCATCACCGGGGACCTGCCGGTACAGCCCGATGGCGGTCTCAAGTGCTTCGGTCACCCCGTCGGCGCCACCGGGGTGAGGATGATCTATGAGTGCTACCTCCAGCTTCGAGGCAAGGCCGGAGAGCGCCAGATAAGGAATCCCAAGCTGGGACTCACCCATAACCAGGGGGGTCAGCCGGCAAGCGCTGCGGTGGCGGTTAGCATAGTGGGGCGGGATATCGGGTAGCAAATCTCCAGTGAACTCAGTCATTCTACAAATTGGCAAGTTCATCGTTGGGAATCGATGAGGTTCATGCTTGCAGGCAAACAAAACATAGAGAGGAGGAGACAGTCATGAAAATGAAGGCGGCCGTACTGCATGAGCTTGGCAAACCCGTGAAGGTGGAGGACGTCACGCTTGATGAACCACAAGCGAATGAAGTCCTGGTGAAGGTGGCAGCTACGGGAGTCTGCCACACTGATCTTCACTTCATTAAGGGAGACATGCCACAACCCCTGCCTGTTGTATTGGGGCATGAAGGGGCAGGCGTAGTCGAGAAAGTAGGGCCCGGCGTAACCACTCTCAAACCCGGCGATCATGTGATCATGATGGTCATCTACTCGTGCGGCAAATGCCGCTACTGCACCGAAGGACAGCCAGCCATGTGTCAGGAGTGGCTCGGCTATCATCTGATGGGTACGCTGCCGGGCGGAGCCAAGCGCTTGCGCAAGGACGGGCAGGAGCTCAATCACTTCTTCAATCAATCCTCCTTCGCGGAGTACGCCATAGTCAACGAGCGAACGGCCATAAAGATTCGTGACGATGCGCCACTGGACGTGGTCTGTACCCTTGGCTGCGGCACGAGTACAGGCATAGGTTCCGTGATCAACACTGCGGCATTTAGAGCCGGTCAGACTATTGCGGTCTTCGGATGCGGTGGCGTTGGACTCAGCGCGATTATGGCAGCGAAGCTGTCCGGGGCAGCCAAGATCTTTGCCGTGGACACCAACGACATGAAACTGGAGAAGGCCAGGGAATTTGGTGCCGAGTATGTCATCAACGCTTCTAAGGAGGATCCTGTCCAGCGTATTGTGGCCACAGCCGGAGGAGGACTATCCTACGCTGGAGGTGGGGTCGACCACGCGATTGAATGCACCGGAAATGTGACCGTGATGGCCCAGGCCTTCAACTCCATACACAACGGCGGGTTGTGTGTAATAGCGGGTATGGCGCCGCTGGGGGCAATGCTTTCCATTGAACCTTGGGGATTCAACCTGGGCAAGTGCATCAAGGGAAGCATCCAGGGGCACATCAGAGCCTCACTTGACATTCCCAGGTATGTCGACCTGTATATGGGTGGCAAGCTCCCCATCGACAAGCTGGTCAGCAAGAGATACAAGGGTTTGAGCAACATAAACGAGGTACTCTCCGACCTCGAGAACGGCAAGGTGGTTCGGGGCGTGGTTGTGTTCTGACCACAGTATCCCGAACTGAGCTCGCACTACTGGTGGTACAACCGTTGCCGGTCCAATATCTACCAGCATAACCTCACGAGCGGTACAAGCAGTGTTGACAGGTCAGTCTTCTTGAGAAGGAGGTGCAATTGTGGCAGATCAACAAGAGGGCGCTTTGAGTGTCTACCGCGTCCTGGACCTGGCTGATATCAAGGGAGCGTATTGTACCAAACTACTGGCAGACCAGGGTGCCGAGGTCATCAAGATCGAGAAACCAGAAGGTGGATGCCCGACTCGGCGTATCCCACCATTCGCCGGCGATGTGCCCCACATTGATAGGAGTCTCCAATTCCTTTATCGGGACGCCAACAAATACGGGATAACACTGGACCTGGAATTGCCCGATGGGAAACGCCTCTTCAAGAAACTGGTGAAGACAGCAGACGTTCTGGTAGAGACATATCCGCCGGGCTACATGGAGAGACTGGGGCTTCACTACGAAGCGCTCAAAGAGATAAACCCCAGACTTGTCATGGCCAGCATCACCGATTTCGGCCAGACCGGCCCCTACAGGGACTGGAAGGGGTCGAGCATTGTTCACTACGCCCTGAGCACCACTATGATCGGCAGTGGCTACGCTGAGGGAGCACCCGTCAACCTGCCAAGCACGCCGTCTTACGATGCTGCCTCCATAGTAGCTTGCATTTCCATAATGGCAGCACTCTATCAAAGAGCCGCCACAGGCCTAGGGCAATACTGCGACATTTCGACGCACGAATGCTCGCGTCTGGGCCTTCACCCCTGGATGGTGACAATCTATTCGTACGGTCTCACTCCTGACGGTCCACCGCCGGGACCTGAAGGGCGACTCGGGGCCTCCATCTACCCTGTCTATCCATGCAGAGACGGCTTCGTTCGGGTGGTTGCCATCACTCCGAAGCAATGGGAAGCCCTGGTTCGGGTACTCGGCGAGCCCGAGGTGTTGCGCCTGCCCGAATGGCGGGAATTCATGTACCGCATTGCCAATGCTGCTGACTTGTATGCTCTCATGCTGGACTTCACCACCAAGTACACCATGGCCGAGCTCTTCGAAGCGGGGGATCGTGAGGGCGTTCCCGTTGCTCCTATCTACAACATAGCTGACTATTTCAACAGCCCCGACGCCAAGGCCAGGAGGTTTTTCATTGAGCTAGACCATCCAGTGGTGGGCAAGTTTGACTATCCAGGGCCGCCTTACAAGTGGACGGAGACATCTTGCCAGATACACCGCCCCGCTCCCTGTCTCGGTGAACACAATGAGAGAATCTACTGCCAGGAACTGGGGTTGACAAAGGATGACCTGGCGGCCCTGAGACTGGCCGGGGTCGTATAGTAAGGAGGTGAGAATGATGAGCGCACCACTTGACGGGATAAGAGTAATCAGTTTTGGCACAGGGGCAGTCATCCCTGACTTTGGCAAGATCCTGGGGGAACTCGGGGCTGATGTCATCAAGATCGAATCGAGAGAGAATCCCGATTTCGTGAGGACCATCGGGCCGGATATGAACAACATCCACGGTTTCAATGAGTCAAATCGCAGCAAGCGAAGCTTTGGGGTGAACCTGAAGAAAGAGAAGGGTAAGGAACTTGTCAGGGAGCTGGTCAAGACGGCCGACATCGTGGGAGAGAACTTCCGCGGCGGTGCTATGGGAAGCCTAGGCTTCGACTATGAAAATGTCCGCCGAATCAAGCCTGACATTGTCTACATTAGCAGCCAGGGTTTCGGCAGGGGTAGTCCCTGTAGCGATTATCAAGCCTATGGCCCTATGCTGGCGGCTGCCTCAGGTGTGCTCTCTCTCTGGGCACACCCCAAAGATCCCTACCCCGTAGGTGCCAATGTACCCCTACC
>JBGOWL010000191.1:0-4063 GCA_041478585.1 Dehalococcoidia bacterium
GAACAACTTTTGCCCCCAGTGCGTTAAGGAAGCCAATAAGCAACGGAGCGTAGTCATAGACTGCAAGTGCTCTGGGAATGCCGACCGAGGGTATACCATCCTTCTCTTGGTAGTCCTTGTAGTCCTTGAACAGCAGTTTCTCGCGTTCATCAAAGGCAGTCTCTACTTTTTCGCTACTAACCGTGCTGTCGTAGAGGTCGCACCTGCTACCATAGAATGTGGGTTTTTCGTCAGGTATGTCTAGCCGACTTATATTGCAGTTGTTATCGCACCCCTTGCAAACAAATGTTGTGAGGTTGTGGTTACTGTCAATGACTCTCTGGAATCCTTTGAACTTTGATGTTCTGTCCTTGCCATCCAGGCTTTCTTTGGCAAGAAGTCCCGCACCTATGGCACCGCTGACCTCTTTGTGGTCGGGTACGATGATAGCCTTGCCTCGAAGTGCCTGGTGAAAGGCAGAAACAACAGCCTCATTGTAGAACACAGCTCCGGTCAGTATTACCTTCTCACCCAGCCTTCTTATTTCCACAACCTTAGAGATGTAGTTTCCAGCGATTGAATTGGCCAGACTGGCAGTGATGATCTCAAGAGGCACGCCCCCCTGCTGTGCTGAAGCTACTGCCTGTCCCATGAAAGCAGCGCATCTTGTTCCCAAATCGATGGTGTGAGGTGCTTTGAATGCCAGGTTGGCGAATTCACCGTTTTGAACGTGGATGCCAAGCTGCTCAGCAAGTTCGTCAATGAAGCTGCCGGTTCCAGCGGCACAGGCTTTATTCATCTGGTAATCGACGACTATGCCATTTCGCTTTATCACCAGCTTCGAATCCTGGCCACCGATTTCAATGATATCTGCTTCAGGATCGAGCTCGGCTGCTGCTCTTGTCTGTGCAGTGATCTCGTTCTTTATCAGGTCAGCTCCGATAAAGCTGCCCACTAGATATCTTCCAGAGCCAGTGACGCCCACTCCAGCTATCACGGCATTATCGCCGACACTTTTCAGAAGGTTACGGAAGACATCCTTAACTGCATCTATCGGCTTTCCTGCGGTCATAAGGTAACTCTTTGCTATTACCTCCTTGCCAGATTCGTCAATTATGACCGCCTTGGTGCTGGTTGAACCAACGTCAACTCCCAGATAGCCTACGAATGACTTTGCCACTGCTGGAGCTATCCAATTGTTGGATTGCTGACTTTGCCTATCAAGCTTTGGCATTTCAAAGTAGTGTTGTTGGTCTTCTGATTGGGTTAGGAGAGTCACTCTTGAGGTTCTGCCTGATTCCTTTGCCAGGAAGGCTGCCCCCAAAGCTTCAATATGGGAATGGTTTTCAGGAACGATGACGCTGACTTGGTGCCCATTGCGGGAGGATAGCACCTCGTTGAGGGCCTTGATTATGGCCTCATTGGCAGCGACTCCACCAACGCAGTAGACCGGTTCTTCGAAGACACCTTTCTTGAGAAAGGTGACCATACGGGCAATGCTTCCGCAGAGTGCGTAGAGCATGGCTCCTATTGGGACTCCCTTTTGCTGCAAGTGTATAAGGTCGGTCTTGGCAAAAACGCTGCATCGAGCGGCAATCCTTGGTACGCTGCCTTCAAATTCCAGTGCGAGGCGCGAGAAATCCCGCATAGTGATGCCGAGTCTGTACGCCTGTTGCTCCAAGAACCTACCAGTGCCGGCTGCGCAAAGCGGGTTTGAAGCAACTCTCCAGGGCTTTCTGAGCCCATCCTCCAGTTCCATAACGAAAGAGCTCTGCCCGCCGATTTGCATGATGGTCTTTGCCTCGGGGTGGTAATGGAGGATTCCTGAAGCAATTGAGAGGGAGCTGCTGTATTCAGACCAAGCCAGTTCTTCAGGTACTACGGCGACGATGGAGCCAGATACGGCGACTGTGTGGATCTCATTCAGGCAAAACGCATCCGCAAGCCTTGCGATCAGCGAGGCTAGTGCCGCCTTTGCACTGGAGGTTATTTTTTCGCTGTCAAGTAGGGCTACTCTGTCATCATTGTCGATGAGTGCCAGTTTGGCATTGACAGAGCCTATATCTATACCTAAAGAATAGGCCATCTCATATATAGCGGAAACACATCAAACATGTCACAAGAACAAACCATAGGGATTATAGCACCTCAATGCTTCAGATGCTAACGGACTGAGTGTGACATGCCTCTCTTTTTCATGTCGAGCCACCAAGAGGGTTCATTATCCATGGTCAAAGTCGGTGCGGAGATAGGGTTTTGGCTGTGCCTGAGCGAATGTGCTATACTAAGCCTCTATCCTTGAGGCGCCAATGTCAAAACTGCAGGGGCATTGTCTACCGGCTTCCTGACGTAAGAACTGGTCTTTATATTTCTAGTGATACAAATCTGATTTGCCAAGAGCGTATCAGTGTCTATGAAAATATGCCTCCTATCCTATCGGGGACATCCTTATGGTGGTGGGCAGGGTATCTATATTCACCATCTTTCCAAGGCGCTGTGTGCTCTTGGGCACGAAGTACAACTACTGTCAGGGCCTCCTCATCCAAATGTTATAGAGGCGATAAAGGTACATAAACTCGAAAGCCTCGATCTATACAGTCTGAACGGACGTCTCCCGGAGAAACCCCTTCGTATGTTGACTCCTCTCAACTTCTGCGAAGTTGTGTCAACGCTTCTCGGTGTTTTCCCTGAGCCTCTCACTTTTAGTATGAGGGCTTATGGCAAGTTGCGAAGCATCCTACGGCGAGAAAGATTTGACATTATCCATGACAACCAATGCTTGGGCTATGGCCTTTTGCTGATGAGGCACTTCGAGATCCCTATCGTTTGCACTATTCACCACCCTGTCTCTGTAGACAGAGACATAGATGTCAGGAATGCCAAAGGTTGGTGGCAGAAGTTCAAGATGATAAGATGGTACTCCTTCCTGCCCATGCAACGGTTTGTGTCGAGACGCATGGACAGGATCGTAGCTGTTTCTCATAACTCTGCTGATGACACAGCAAGAATGTTCAAGATACCAAGAGACAAATTCAGGGTGGTGCACAATGGAGTGGACATCAACCTGTTTGACAAAGATGAATCAGTAGGCAAGGAGCCAAATAGCCTTATTGTGGTTGGCGGACACAGCCCGATAAAGGGGCTTACTCATCTGTTGGGGGCTATTCGATTGTTGAGGAATGAGAGGGATTTGAAATTGACCGTAGTTGGAGGCTCTCCGGATGGTAAGTATTCCTTGGGTCTGGTAAGAGAATACGGTCTTGAAGATGTGGTTACTTTTACGGGAAGGATAAGTCATGAGGAACTGGTTAGGTGCTATTCGGCTTCTGAGGTAGCAGTAGTTCCTTCCCTTTACGAAGGTTTTGGTTTTCCTGCTGCGGAGGCAATGTCGTGTGGGGTGCCGGTCATCTCAACAACAGCAGGCGCTCTTCCCGAGGTGGTCGGCCCAGATGGTGAGGCTGGTATGCTGGTGCCGCCAGGCGATGCTGATGCCCTGGCAGCAGCAATCAGTCGATTGCTGGCTGATGACCTCATGAGAAAGAAGATGGGAGAGGCGGCCCGGAAAAGAGTGGAGTCTCATTTCACATGGGAGGAAGCTGCGAAGAAGACTGTGGCAGTATACGAGGAGCTGATTGCAGATGCTCACCATTGACTACGCTCTTCTGGGAGTTGGCGAAGGCCAGCATATTCTAGATGTTGGATGCGGTGGGGGAAGGCATAGCTGGGGGGTTTATAGCCAGTTCGATTGCCAGGTCTGCGCTCTAGATTTAGGAGAGAATGATCTCAAGAAGACCAGGTATGTACTCGGGGTTGTAGAAGATGAGCGGCAACGCAGCGGGAAATGGGTAGCGATCCAAGGGAATGCAATGAGTCTTCCCCTCAAAGAAGCTTCCTTCGATAGAGTCGTTTGTTCAGAGGTGCTGGAGCATGTTCACGATGACAGGCAGAGTGTAGCAGAACTGGTCAGAGTACTGAAACCGGGTGGCTTGCTTGCTGTCAGCGTGCCGACCTATCTGACGGAGTCTATCTACTGGAGGATATCCAAGGAGTACTGCAATAATTCAGGCGGACATATCAGGAAATA
>JBGOWL010000148.1:0-4795 GCA_041478585.1 Dehalococcoidia bacterium
GACACCCTGGTCGATCGGGCTTCGCTATGAGCTCCTCTATTCGGTCTCGACTTGCCTCTATGCCTCCAGGGTCCTCATCCCACCGGAGATGTTCCTGGCCTGAAATCCGTTGAGGCGCAAGGCGCGGCAAGCATAGTATGACCTTTGCCCCACACTGCAGTAGACCATGATCTCTCTATCACGTGGCAGTTCATTCATTCTGTCCCGAAGCGCGTTGAGCGGGATATTGGCAGCTCCCTCCATGTGCATACGGCCAAACTCATGAGCCTCACGAACATCGAGAACATATTGTCCCGCCTCCCTGATATCCTTCCAGTGCGCTATTGGGGCATCTCCTCGTAGGGCATTGGCTGCAATCATTCCAGCAATGTTGACAGGGTCCTTGGCAGCGCCGAACTGTGGCGCATAGCACAGCTCAGCTTCCTCCAGATCGAAAACGCTCGAACCCCGTTGCAGGGCCATAGAGATCACGTCTATGCGTTTCTCAACACCTTCCTCACCGACTGCCTGAGCGCCAAGAACTCTGCCATCTTGCGTCGAGAAGATGAGTTTCATCGTGATGGGTCTCGCCCCCGGATAGTAGTTGACATGCTGCCCCGGGTGCAGGTAGATCTTCTCGTACTGTGCCGATTGGCCGCCGACCCCATAGCGTCGCAGGGTCTTCTCGCTGGCACCCGTGGCCGCAACGGTGATATCGAAGACCCTGCAGACCAGTGTGCCTTGAACACCCCGAAACCTGGCGTCACGGCCCAAGATCACATCGGCTGCGATCCGGCCCTGACGATTGGCAGGACCTGCCAGTGGAATAAGGCTCCACATGCCGGTGACACAGTCTCGCACCTCTGCAGCATCACCTACCGCCCATATTTGCTCATCACTCGTCCGCATCTGATCGCTGACGCGGATGCCACCGAGATGCCCTATCTCCAGCCCGGACTCCCTTGCCAGTCGAATTTCAGGGCGCACACCCACTGCCAGCAGCACCATGTCGCAATCGTAACTGGCACCGGACTTGGTAGTCACTGAAATGGTTACTCCATCGGCCCTCTGTTCGAATCCAGCCACCCCATCGTTCAGATGAAGCGAGACTCCTTTGGCAGTCAGGTGTTCTTGGATAGGCACAGCCATCTCCGCATCGATCGGCGGCATGACCTGCGGGAGCATGTCGATGATGGTGACTGAGATACCGCGTTTGACCAGGTTCTCGGCTGTCTCCAAGCCAATGAATCCGCCGCCGACAACAACTGCCCGCCCGGCGTTTCTGTCAACTATCCACTCTCTTATCTGGCGACTGTCGGGAATAGTCCGCAGACTGAGTATGCCTGGCAGATCGATACCTGGAAGCGGAGGGCGAATAGGCATCGACCCCGTGGCAAGGACGAGGGCATCATAGCTCTCGCGATACACCTCGCCGGTATCGGTACGCATCACCTCAATCATGCGTTTCCCCTTGTCGATCGCGCGTACTTCGCTCTGCACCCTGACCTCGATATTGAACCTCTTTTTGAAGAGCTCAGGCGTGGCAATGATAAGACTCCTCTCGTCGGTTATCACATCGCCCACGTAGTATGGCAGGCCACAGTTGGCAAAGGAAACGTAAGGCCCTCGCTCAAACATGATGATCTCCGCATCTTCCGATAGCCTCCGTGCCCGTGCTGCACAAGACGCACCACCAGCCACACCACCCACTATCAAGATTCTAGGCTTCCCCAACGAATGCTTCCCCTCAACACCGTTCTTCATCGTCTCCCCCCGTTCTGGATTCCCGGGCTAATGAAATCTCCTGGCAGGTATGGTAGCACGGATTATCTGCGTTCCCTAGCGTTGTTCCCATTGACCGACCATCAAGCCCCAACATCCTGGCCACTGTTTCCAGAGTGACATAAGTGAGATATCAGGGCGCCCTGGCGTGACACAAATGTAACACCGTTCCGCTAGACTGAAAAGCTGTATGTTGGCTGGATATCTGCTGGATTGGGTATACCCACGAAGGTGTGAACCATGGCTGAGGATTCTGGAAAACCCTCATCCACAGCAGGGATCGCCAGGTAAGAAACTCTGAGGTGTTCCACGTGATGCATGTCACAAGTGTTGATGAGGCACATAGGACTACCTTACCAAGGAGGTCAGCATGAGCGGGGGCTTGATACCAGACGCTCTGCACTTCGGTGCACGGGGAAAGAAAGCCAAACAGCAGACGAAACAGGCATGCCAGAACCTCCAGAAAATGCTTGAAGGAGCTATCCAGACTTCAACATTGATGGTGGAGACGAGAGATCGCTATTCTGCTGGCCATCATCAACGGGTGGCTCAACTTGCCAGCGCCACAGCACGGGAGTTCAATTTCTCAAACGATCGGATCCAGAGCATCTGCATCGCTGGACTTCTTCATGACATAGGCAAGATATTCATCCCCATTGAAATCCTGGGCAAGCCGGGCAGGCTGAATGAAACAGAGCTGGCCATAGTCAGAACCCATCCTAGAGCGGGCTACGACATACTGAAACAGATTGATTTCCCATGGCCGATCGCCGACGCTGTGTTGCAGCACCACGAAAGAATGGACGGCTCCGGCTATCCTTCGGGCATCGCGGATGAGGAGATTCTGCTGGAGGCACGGATCCTGGGTGTGGCCGACGTGGTTGAGGCCATGTGTTCCCGCAGACCCTACCGACCGGCACTCGGTCTGGACAGGGCTCTGATGGAGATCACTGAACAGAAGGGCTCTCTCTATGACAGCGATGTAGTTGATGCTTGCTCCAGTCTCTTCAAACAGAAAGGCTTTGCATTCCCAGACCAACCTGGAATGCCCATACTGGGGTTGACGGATCAAATACTTGTGCGCACACGCTCTGGCTCAGCAGTACCAAAGGCCGCCAGATGATCGGAATCAATATCGAATAAGTGGACCTGAAAACACTGACGTAGAATGGAAAACAAGCAGCTAGGAAAGCCGACGGAGCCCAGTGCCGAGGAACTCCACTTCATATACAGCCGTCTGGAGCATCTCTCGGATCCGGAAATACTGCGTGAGACGCAGGATAAACGTTTTCCACATCGGACCGGTGTTTTCATCAGGCGCTGCAGGAAGGAATACACGGCAGCAAAGAAGGTCCTCCAGAGCCAGGCTACTGGAGTGCCAGACTCAGCGGCAGCAGGAGACAATGGCAGACACCTCAGCGATCTTCTTGGACTTCTTGATGATTCTTCCATGAGGCTCGCATTGCTGCCGGCCATGTTCATACCAGCCAAAGAGCTATACCATGATTGCCCCAGATCACGCTCAGGGAACGGTAACGGCTACCATCAGCACTCTCATAGCCCGGCGAAGGCCGACAGTGAAGGGGCACTGCTTTGCCATACACGAGAGCGATATCTGAACGTCCCTCACTGGTCGTTCCAGGCTGCAATTCCACGGATAGCCATACCTTGTGCATGGACCAGGGTTCGTGAGGACTCTTCAAAAACCCGAATGTTAAACGAATCTCTCAGGCAACATCTCTCCGGTTCGACTGTCGGGGATTTATGGCAGGACTGGGAATCGTTGGCTGCCCAATATGTCGAGGCTTGCTTCAATCTGTGGAATCAAATATGCGCGGATTCGCTGAGTCTATTCGAACTGGTGGTCGTCTGGGCCCATGCACCTGACGAAATACAATTCTCGTTGGACGATGGCTTCTCACGCACCGTGTATGAGAAACTTACTTGCTCGGGATTCTGCGACATTTATCCTTGTGGGGCAGCAGAGTACTCATACACAAGTCCGCGCGTGTTGCTCGGCAAAAGAGCGCAACCCTTGCTTCGATACGGCAGCGCGGTTCTTCTGAACGCTAGCGCAAAAACGAAGGACATGCTCCGACTGGACCGCACAGCCGAACCAACAAAAGAGCGCGTAGTGGATCCTATCATAGAACTGCATCAGCACCTCATCTCCAAGTATGAGGGTTCCAGCAGCAGATCAGAGACTCTCAGGCTCCAGGACGAAGTTGGGAAGCTCAGTGAAAGACTCAGTGGCGAGTTTGGGTCACTAATCGAACAGCGCGCTATGCCTGGGAATTGCATGATCTGTGGCGGCGGATGACGATTTGCTCTTGTCTGGATTCAAGTCTGGTCAGGAGTGCACTCAGAATTAGTCAGCTTGTCTTAGCCTTCCCGGATTTCTTCTTTCGCAGCTTTGTAGCCGCCTGGCATTCTCCCGGTCCTGCTGCCGCGCCTTGACTTTCCAGTTGTTTCCACTCAGCTATTCTTGCCTCGATCTCTCCCTTGAATCCCCAGTTAGCTGCAAGAGTGTCTGCCATTTCTTCTCCTGCAGGGAGAGACTCGCTATCTACGCCGTGGTCCAATCTCAGGACCAGATGAGCAAACTGATGGGCTACTTCTCCCAGCGCAGCTTTGCGTGACAGCTTCCCCGTTTCCGGCCGGAACACCAGAAGGTACACATTGTGATTGTCATTGCACCCTTCGTGGGACAGACACGGGGTCCCCATGACACGCACGCTGCTGGCGCCAGGTGCACAATCCACTATACAGATGGCCTCTTCGCTGAGCTTGGCGAACAGTCGTTCGTCCATGCGGCTGGTAAAGTCCGTCAACGCCTCACCCAGCATCGGGCTCATGTTTGCATCTATTGACCATTTCCCGACTTCATACCAGGGCTGGCTCATTATTCAAATACCTCTCGCTCGGTTTTCCTACACCATTATGTGCTGGCGAGTCCACACAATGCACTCGCCACCATATCATCATGGCATGCTTCTTGTCAATAACATTCTCACCTGTAGCTATCTCACAAGCA
>JBGOWL010000224.1:0-3517 GCA_041478585.1 Dehalococcoidia bacterium
CTGACAAGCCACAACAACCAGCTCGTCCTGGCCGGCCCTGAAGGCAGACAGACCAGAAGCGCCAGCCCCTTCGACACTCTGGACGAATTGCTGCACCGGTACGCACTGGAACCCGGCCCTTATCCCACACCATTCCCCGGCGGCGCACTGGGCTACTTCAGCTACGACCTCTGCGGTCTGATCGAGAAGCTGCCCCGCACTGCTGTTGACGACCTGTCCCTGCCGGAGTGCTGCATCGCTCTCTACGATCTGGTCATCACCTGCGACCACCTGGAAAACAGGGCATACATCGCTTCCACCGGCTTCCCGGAGCAGGATGAGAAGAAGAGGCTGAGAGTAGCCCACCAGCGGATGAAAGAGGTGAAGGAACGCCTGCTGGCACACCATCACCGATCACCCCCTCAATCATCGTCTCCTGTCGGAGAGTCGCTTCCAGCAGGCAGGCACCAGAGGTCGGGGATAACCCTGCGCTCCAACTTCACCCGCCAGGAGTACCTCACTGCAGTGGAAACGGCCAGAGAGTATATCGCCAGGGGAGACATCTTCCAGGTCAATCTCTCTCAACGGTTTGAGGCGGAGTTGCCAGTGCCGCCCTACGAGTTGTACCAACGCCTGAGGGGAATCAACCCGGCTCCTTTTGCTGCCTATCTCAACTTCGATGATGTGACCGTCATCTGCGCTTCACCAGAGAGGTTTCTCAAGGTTGACAGCGATCTGGTGGAAACACGCCCCATGAAAGGCACCCGCCCTCGTGGCAACTCTCCAGCCGAGGATGAAGCCCTGGCCAGAGAATTGCAGAATAGCGCCAAGGACAGGGCAGAGAACGTCATGATCGTTGACCTGGAGAGGAACGACCTGGGCCGGGTCTGCTGCTACGGCACAGTGAGGGTGAGAGAATTGTGGACGCTGGAGAAGTATGCTACAGTATTCCAGCTCACCTCTTGCGTGGAGGGAAAACTGCGTCAGACAAACAATCGCATCGACCTGCTGAAAGCCTGCTTCCCCGGCGGCTCAATCACCGGTGCCCCCAAGGTGCGCTCCATGGAGATCATCGACGAGTTGGAGCCGACCAGGAGGAGCATCTATACCGGCTCCATCGGCTATCTGGGATTCGGCGACACCATGGACCTCAACATTGTCATCCGCACCATCCTGGTCAAGAATGGCCATGCCTATCTGCAGGTCGGTGGGGCGATAACCTATGATTCCAACCCTGAAGCAGAGTATCAGGAAACGCTGGACAAGGCTAAAGCCCTCTTTCAGGCTTTGAGGCTATCTCCTGAGCTGGCGGTGGTGACATGATCCTCATTATCGATAACTACGATTCCTTTGTTTATAACCTGGCCCAGTACCTGGGCGAGCTGGGCTGGGATTCTGTTGTCCATCGCAACAACTGCATCGCTCCGGAAGAGATAGAGAGACTGGCACCCACCCATATTGTCATCTCACCCGGGCCGGGAACTCCCCTGGATGCCGGCATCTCCAATGATGTGATCTGTCGTTTTGCTGGCAGGATCCCCATCCTGGGTGTCTGTCTGGGACACCAATGCATTGGTCATGTCTATGGCGGCACCATCACCCGATACCACCCCATGCACGGCAAGACCTCCCTGATTCATCATGATGGCAGAACCATCTTCCAGGACCTGCCCAGTCCCATTGAAGCCGGACGCTACCACTCACTGGGCATCAAGATGGACACAGTGCCATCCTGCCTCGAGGTTTCCGCCAGGACAGATGCCGGAGAGATCATGGGGGTACGCCACAGGGACTATGTGGTAGAGGGGGTTCAATTCCATCCGGAATCCATCCTCACCAGCACCGGCCATAAGCTGCTGAGCAATTTCCTGAACCTGTCACCACCCTGTTGAGCTCAGATTTCACAAGGGAGTAGGGTCAAGTCAGTGGAAGAAATCGTCTATCTCAACGGATCCCTCGTGCCGCTTTCACAGGCCAGGCTCTCTCCCCTTGATCACGGATTCCTCTACGGCTATGGCCTGTTCGAAACCATGCGGGCCTACTCCGGACACATCTTCCTTCTGGAGGAGCACCTGGCCAGGCTTCGCCGGGCTGCCGGGTCTCTGGACCTGAGTCTGGATAGTCTTCCTGATCTGGGGAAGGCCTTGCATGACACTCTGGATGCCAACCATTTGACCAATGCCAGAATCCGACTTACTTTGTCCGGTGGCCAGGGGGAGCCGATACCTGACATCGCTGCATGCCGGGAACCGACTGTTCTGATCACAGCCACAGACTACGTGCCTTATCCTGATAGCATATACAAGGAGGGATTCAAGGTCATCGTATCCTCCATAAGGCGGAATACCCGTTCGCCGGTTTCGGGCCTGAAATCGCTCAGCTATCTGGACAACCTGCTGGCCCGAAGGGAGGCCAAATCAGCCGGTGTTCATGAGGCTATCATGCTCAACGAACAGGGCTTCGTGGCTGAAGGCAGCACTAGCAACATCTTCCTGGTCTCGGGCAACACCCTCTTCACGCCTGGTGAGGACTGTGGCATGCTGCCCGGAGTCACCCGCGAGGTGGTGCTGGCGCTGGCCCGCTCTGCCGGAATCGAGACTGGTGAGAAGAAGATAGCGCTTGACGAACTTGCCGCGGCTGATGAGGCCTTCTGCACCAATTCGCTCATCGAAATAATGCCCATCACCAGGATCGGCGAGCGGGCTATTGGCCCGGGACTGCCTGGAACAGTAACACAGAGCCTTGCCGCCGCCTACAGACGGCTGGTGGAATCAGCAGGCCACAGATCGGTTCACTAAACAACTGCGAACCGCCAGTGCCTATAGAGCAACCGAGGGAGGAAATCTGATGAAAGTAGGCTTGGTTTACCATCCAGTCTATCTCGAACACGATACCGGACAACACCCGGAGAATGCCAGCAGATTGGAGCAGACCATGGAACTGCTGGAACAGAGCGGGGTCAAGCAGCAGCTTGTTGAGGTTCCTGCAGAGCCGGCCTCTATGGATGATCTCCTGTCAGTCCACTCTGCCGGGCATATCTCGCAAACCGAGAGCCTGGCTCGATCTGGTGGAGGATGGCTCGATGCTGATACAGTGGTATCACCACGTTCATACGAGGCAGCCTTGTATGCTGCCGGAGGTGTACTCAAGGCCACAGAGGCAGTGGTGGACAATGAACTTGATAGCGCTTTCGCACTGGTCAGACCGCCGGGACACCATGCCACCCGGACAGACGCCATGGGATTCTGCCTGTTCAACAACATCGCCGTCGCTGCAAGGCACGCCATCGTGAAGCATGGCCTTAGCCGCGTACTCATCTCCGACTTCGATGTACATCACGGCAATGGCACCCAGGAGATTTTCTATGATGATCCCAGGGTGCTCTACTTTTCAGTCCATCAGTATCCGCTCTATCCCGGAACAGGCCGAGTTGCTGAGACTGGAACAGGAGATGGACAGGGGACCACAGCCAACGTCCCGCTGCCACCCGGGTGTGGGGATGAGCCATACCTCGAAGTGTTCCAGCAGATACTCGTTC
>JBGOWL010000277.1:0-2791 GCA_041478585.1 Dehalococcoidia bacterium
AGTTGTCGTTCACCTGAGAAACGTAGCCTGAAGGGGCCAGTATGGGGATCGCCCCACCAAACAGGTTCCATATCCTCATACCCATACAGCAACAAGCACAGCAGTTGCAGATTTCGATGAGTCTGTTGCCGGTATCTTTTTTGAAATAGGCGCACTGGACCTCGCCGCGCTTATGGGCGTCTTCAATTATCTTGACCGCTTCTTCTTGAGAACCCCTGTGGAATTTGGGATTCTGGTCTGCGATGAAGGAGGCAAAAGGGTCACCGAGGAAAAGGCAAACCTCCTGGGGCGGTGGAAGGCAAGGGTTTGCCTGCACCGCACGACAGGCACATGTCCCCACTGAGATGGCACCAGGGTTCTCCAGAATGACGTCTCTGGCTATCTTGAAGGGGATCACTCTCTCGGATACATGTAAGGACAGTCCCTCCTTCTGAGTGACGATCTTCAGGGCGTCCTGCATCTTCAGGACTTTGCCATGCTGGATACTGATATCGGCGCTGGGCACAGTCTCAGCGAATTGCTGGATATAGGTTTTCATCATCCGGGTGATAGCTTCATCCACCTTCTCTGCAGGTTCTTGTGCAGGAAGGCCTGATGCCAGATTGGCATGATAGATAAAGTGTTCGGGATACCGGAGGTAGAGATAGGCAGCGAAGAAGTCATTCTTGTCTCTCAGTGGATAGAACTCGTAGAGTGCCCTGGTTGTCTGGTGATGCATGCTTCCCTCCTTATCAAGCACCCGACCATTTGTCAGTATCCTATCCGATTTCTTCTTGAAAGTCATTATACTTTGCCCGCCTTCCGTCGTCTGGTTTTGGCAGATTCCTGCTCCCCGTTTGCACGAGAAGAGGTTCCGCAAGAATGACATGCCGCCCCTGGATTCCCGCTTTCACGGGAATGACATAAGAGGGCACGGGAATGACACGGCTGGTGGTGAGGTATGACGTCGGTGGAGGTGCGGAATGACGTTGTGGAATACATGTAGAGATATCTCGGATACACCACTGCTTAGTTGCGCAAGAGTTAAGGCAGACATCTGAACCTACGCCAAAACTATCTGGTCGTCTAGAGAATCATGCAACCAAGTACTACACTGGGGCTGGGTCAGGCGATGTCAGGCTTTAGCCCATCTTCATCTGATCCCTTTGACCACTATCTGGCCTCATGCTAACATATGCACAGATTGCGTTGGAGGCTCATGTGTTCAACCTGTTCAAGAAGAAAACAGAGGAGGCGGTTAAGCGCAGTAAGGACACGTGGTTCGGCAAGATCACACATCTCTTTGAGCGTTCGTCGATAGAGAAAGAGACGTGGGAGGAACTGGAGGAACTGCTCATCGCTGCCGACACCGGCGTGGACACCGCCACCAGACTCACCCAGCGGGTAAAGGAAAGGGTGAGCAAAGAGAAGATCAGCGATGTACAGCAGGTGCGGGCCGCCTTGATACAGGAGATGGCCTCGATTCTGAAGGTCAATGGGAAAGGACCGGCAGTCACGGGCTCTCCTCAGGTCATTCTAGTGGTGGGTGTGAATGGCTCAGGCAAGACCACCAGCATCGCCAAGCTGGGCTACAATTTCAAGAGGGATGGGAACAAGGTTATCCTGGCGGCTGCCGATACTTTCAGAGCGGCAGCCATCGATCAGCTTAAGTGGTGGGGTGAGCGAATAGGGGCAGAGGTCATTGCCCACCAGCAGGGCGCCGATCCGGGGGCAGTGGTCTTCGATGCCCTACAGGCAGCGAAGAACCGGGGTGTCCAGGTTGTTATCGTTGATACCGCCGGCCGTCTGCACACGAAGTTCAATCTGATGGAGGAGCTGAAGAAGATACGACGGGTGATCCAGAGGATCGATCCCTCGGCTCCCCACGAGACGCTGCTGGTTCTTGATGCCACCACCGGGCAGAATGGATTGAGTCAGGCCAAGCACTTCACCGAGGCTGTGGGGGTCAGCGGGATCATTCTGGCCAAGCTGGACAGCACAGCCAAGGGCGGCATCGTGCTGGCCATCTGCGACCAGCTTAAGATCCCGGTGCGTTTCATCGGCACCGGAGAGCAACTGGATGACCTGGCTCCATTTGATCCGCAGACTTTCGTAGAGGCCATCATGTCCTAGGGCTCAAAGGAGGGGATCGATGGAAATTGGTATAGACCCCAACATAGCTGAATTCGGCTCTTTCACCATCGGCTGGCATGGCATTATGATGTTCATGGGCATCGTTGTGGGCGTGGTGCTCACTCTGCGCCTGGCGAAAAAGGCCGGCATATCTGAGGATACTGTCATTACCGGTGCCATCTGGGCAGTAATCTTCGGCCTGATAGGAGCACGGTTGAGTCACGTCATTGACAGTTGGGACTTCTACAGCAAAGATCCGGTGAAGATACTGGCGTTTCACGAGGGCGGGCTGGGTTGGTACGGGGCGTTGATCGGGGGCATTCTGGCAGTGGTGATCTATTCACGGATCAAGAAATTCTCGCTGGGGCGCTTTGCGGATGCCGCTGCCCCCGGTATTATGTTAGGACTCTCTATTGGCAGGATTGGCTGCACCATAAACGGGGATGCGGCAGGCACCCCGACATCACTGCCCTGGGCCTTCACCTACACTCATCCCGATTCCTTCGCCCCTCTGTGGGTGGCAACCCACCCAGCACCGGTCTACGAAATCCTGTGGATCATGGCAATCCTGGGGCTGCTGTGGTGGTTGAAGGGCAAGATCAAGCCTGATGGAAGCCTCTTTCTGGTAATGCTGGCGGCATATTCCTTCGGAAGGTTCATTATCAGTTGGGCCAGGGAT
>JBGOWL010000075.1:0-6944 GCA_041478585.1 Dehalococcoidia bacterium
GCCTTGGTGGTCGTGGGCACAGCGGTTGGATCGGAAGGGAACTACGGCCCATTCGCGCCGCTGAACGACGTCATTGATGGACTGGGGAGAGTCCTCAATGGCATGGTAGCCTACATCGCCGTCTTCATGACGCCTGCAGCCATCATCACTGCCATACGGGTGGTGTGGTCGCTGGCTCAACCGGGCGACTAGCCACCGGAAGTGATGCCTGCTTCCCCACGTGTTACTTGACATAAAGCACAAGCGATACAGCCAAGCCCCGCGATGTAACATCGCGGGGCTTGGCATAAGAAGCAAACCATGATGAAAGCCTCTCATATCTCACGGCCAGTCCTTCTACCAGGATCTGATCAGAGTTGCGGACTCCAGACCCGAATGTGGTCGGCCATAGATAATATGCGATATATCGGGCTGCTATTTTTGCTTCTTCTGGTTCCTGCCCTGGTGAGTTGTGATCTCGTGTCTGAAGAGACACCGTACATGGAGAAGAGCTTCGCTGTGGCAGCAGACGCCACCCATACCGTGACTGTGCAAATGGAGCGCGGGCACACCCTGGAGGGCAGCTTCAGCATCAGCGGGGAAGACGACACGACAGACTTCCGGATAGAAGGCCCAAACCATGAATTGGCCTATGGTGAAGAGCGGGCTCAAGGGGCGCTCAGCTTTGAAATGAAGGCACAATATTCGGGTGCCTACACATTGTATTTCGATAGGAAGATCTATCACTATCCATCCCCATTGCAGATCGACCTGCAGTATCGGTCTCGTTAGCAACTCGGCCTCCTTGACCATTTTGCTTGTACTCCTGCAAACGTATCCTTGCCGAATTCCCCATCCTCAAGGAATCTGTTACCATAAGAGGAGTGTGCGAGACGTGTCGAAGATGGATGTTGTCATCAACAGAGCCAGGCTGTCACTGATTCAGGGGGATATTACCAGGCAGACCACCGACGCTATAGTCAACGCTGCCAATTCCAGCTTGATGGGGGGAGGTGGCGTTGATGGCGCTATCCACCGCGCTGGAGGGCCAGCCATTCTTGAAGAATGCAAGCAGATTGTCTCCAATCAGGGCAGGCTGCCCACAGGAAAGGCTGTTATCACCACCGGAGGAAACCTGAGAGCAAAATACGTTATCCATACCGTGGGCCCGGTCTGGCACGGTGGTCATAGTGGCGAGCCTGAACTAGTGGCCAGTGCCTATCGAGAGAGTCTGAAGTTGGCAGTGGCCAAGGGTATAGCAAGTATCTCATTCCCCTCAATAAGCACTGGCGCCTATGGCTACCCTGTGGAGCAGGCGGCAGAGGTCGCTCTGCAGACAGTAATTGACTTCTTACATCAGGAGATGGCTTTGAACGAAGTAGTCTTTGTTCTATTCGATGGCAGGACTCACGGGATATACGGAAAGACCTTGAAACGGATCATATCAAAAGATGCTCCGACTGGCTAGATTGGTATTGCCGAATACTCAAGAATGACAAGAACTGGGATTTTCTATCATTATCAGGACGGCGAGAGACTTCGAGATTTCCCTCAAGCTCTGGAAGGGTTACTGGACAATGACGATGTCTTTCTCTACGATGCCTTCTATCCTCTGAAACCTCCATCATCCTTTGAATTCGCACCTGTCTCTGAGTATATCCTCCATCAAGTCCATACGCCGGAGATGGTCGGTCTGGTGAAGAGAACCCGCGATTTTGAGGGGGCGCTCTTCTCAGTGGCCGGCACCGTATCGGCGGCATTGAAGATATGGCATGAGGAGATAGACAATGCCTTTGTCTTTACCGGATACGGTGATCACCATGCCGGGAGCGATTTCTTTAGCGGAGGATGCTATTTCAACGGTGCGGCGATAGCGATTCACGAACTGCGACGTCAGTTCAGAGTAGAGAAAGTAGCTATTGTTGACACTGACGCCCATCATGGCAATGGCACGTGGCAGATTTTTGAAGATGACCCCGGGGTTCTCTATGTATGCTTCTGCTCAGGTAGTTCATTGGAAAGAAAAAACAAAGTGAATGTCCAGGTGCCGTGGAAAACAAACGATGACGAATACCTCAGCCTGATCAAGCAGGGTTTTGTCCAACGAGTGAAGTCTTTCAAGCCAGAGTGTGTTTTCTGGAATTGGGGCTATGACGGAACCCAGGGCGACTATGGTGATATTGGACTCAGTCCTGATTTGCACCAGCGCCTTGCTCGGGAGCTGAAGACTGTGGTTGCCCAAGTCTGTTCGGGGCGGCTCATCGTTGTCCTTTGTGGAGGAAGCCGACGCGACCTGGCTCGGCGTCTGATCCCACAGGTAATCCGAGTGCTGGCAGAGCAAGGGCAATCCCACCAGAATCTCACATAGTGCTCTTTTGACGTTGGCGGAGTCAGCAGCAGAGTGATGATAGCTCCTGTATGATGTGCTATAATTATACGCTCGTGGTATCTGTTGGTAAGCAAGGCAAGGTAATACAGTTTATCCATCCTCAATTGGAACGGGAGGTGGAGGGGCGTGCTGGATACTATGTTCCTTTAGAAGAACATATCCTGCCCTATGATGGGAGAGAAGTCCTCTATATTCTGGGCTATGCATGTATCGAGAATTCCTGCTGTAGCGCTGGAACGAGTTGGGGTTATGTTCAAGTACCCGGTTTCCTGGTCAGAAAGCACATACATAGCAAGGAAAGCAGGCCGCTTGTCTCGGAAGTGGAAATCATTGAGGAGGAGTCAGATCGCAGCAGCATCAGGCGGTCTCTGCTGCAGAAATATCCTGGAATTCAGATGGAGATGTGGGGAGCGCAGTATGGAGAGGAAGTGAGCCCCCACTCCGCTTCAGGGTCTGGAGGCAATGCCACTCAGTCGGGAGGGATCGCATAGTGGCCTAGTGCGGGCGCCTGCTAAGCGCTTACAGGGGCTTCAACCTCTGTCGTGGGTTCGAATCCCACTCCCTCCGCCAAGATGAAAACTACCGTTTCTTCAGAATGTGAATGACATTCCCCTCAATCCGGCACCGTTTCTCCTGCATTAGCCCTGCAACTATCCCAACTCTGAGGTGAAAACGTTCTTATGCCCGGCTACCATATTTGGACTATTGGCTGTCAGATGAACAAGGCTGATTCAGAATACATAGCCAACCATCTGGAGCAGGCCGGGTATTGTCGTGTGGAGGTTGCTCAGGATGCCGAGATAGTCCTCCTCAATAGCTGCGTGGTGCGAGAGAATGCTGAACTCAAGGCAGCCAACAAGCTCAACTCTCTCAGGAGCCTAAAGAAAAAGTCCCCGGATGTGACTATTGCCCTGACTGGCTGTATGGTTGATTCCAGGACCGAGGATCTGAAAAAGCGCTTCCCCTGGGTTGATATTTTCTTTCGACCCCAGCAGTGGGAACCGCTTTACCAGTGGACTGATCGACGCAGACTGTCTGGCTCAGGGGATGCCGCAGACTTCGCAGTCTCACTTCACAGACCGGTGACTGCCTTTGTGCCTGTCATACATGGCTGCAACAATTTCTGTTCCTACTGCGTTGTTCCCTATCGTCGCGGAAGGGCAAGAAGCCGTGAATTGAGCGAAATCTGCTCCCAGGTACAAGAGCTGATTGAGCGCGGCGTGAGGGAGGTCACTTTGCTGGGCCAGATCGTCGACTTGTATGGGTATGACCTGCCTTCAAGGCCTGACCTGGCTGATTTGCTGACAGAGTTGAACAAGACCGAAGGGCTTCTGCGAATACGTTTCTTGACCAACCATCCAAACCATATGAGCCACAGGCTGATACAAGCCGTCGCCAATCTGGAAAAGGTTTGCGAGCACATTAATCTGCCTATTCAAGCCGGGGACAGTGAGATTCTAAGTCTAATGCGACGTGGCTATACCGTGGAGCAGTACTGCGGGTTAGTAGCGCAGATACGTAGCTGTATCCCACATGTATCCCTGGGCACTGACATAATAGTTGGTTTCCCGGGCGAGACTGCGGAGCAGTTTGGCAGGACCATGGACCTGTTACGTTATCTGAGATTTGACAAGGTGCATGTGGCTGCCTATTCGCCCCGACCAGACACTATCGCCTCCCGAAGGCTTGATGACAATATCCCTGCTGAAGAGAAAGGGCTTCGGCGTTTGCAGGTTGAATCTCTGCAAGAATCTATTGCTGCTGAAATCAATGCTGATTTCGTGGGCGAAACAGTGGAGGTCCTGGTGGAGGGCTTGAAGAAGGACAAATGGCAGGGCAGGACCAGGAGAGATAAACTGGTTTTCTTTCCCGGCAGGGCTGATCCAGTTGGGCGATTGGTGAGGATTAGGATTGAGAAGAGCAGCTCCTTCGCATTGCAGGGGGTACCTGAAGAAGATAGCTAGGAATCTATAGAGCTAACGGGACTGCTGCCCAGAAACCCCTTCATGAAGTCAAACCATTTGACTTTGAGTTCATCTGGCCACTCGGAATTGAACGGTGGGAACTTGTCTATGAGAACCACAAGGGTCTGAAAACGCTCAAACCACTCATCCCGGACTTCTTTGGGCCAACTAGGATCGAAGTCAGGCAACTTGCTGGCGAAATAGTCAGAGCCAGCAGCCCTTGTTTTGTTTGACTGACGCCTGGACGAAGGAGCCGGAGAGGAAGCCCCCCTCCTGTTTCGAGCCGGAAGCACCGTAGAGACCACTTTCTGAACTGCTCCCAGCCTGGACCTTGTCAACAGGTTGGGAGACAGTGCTATGCCCGCATCCTTGGCAAGACCCAGGAAAAAGGAAAGGCACTTGTGCCCCACATTGTTCTCGGCGCCAAATCGTCGAAAACACTCCTGGACCTGTCCAAGGGTGGCATATTCCAGGTCCAGGTCCCCAAACACAGGCTGATAAGCTGTTTTGATTATCTCTCTCAGTAGCCCTCTATAATCCTCCCCCTCGGCTTTCAAGAGCCTTAGAAGCCTATCAGTGGGTTCACTGTTGTTTGGATCGATCAGGTCTAAGAAAGACAGAGCTGCCTTGATGGTGAGAGTTGTACTCTGTGAAAAGCCGAGGTCCATGAGGTGGCTTCGATCCAACCGCAGCGGGGTATATTGCTGTAGAGATTCTATCAGCCTCTGCCAGGTAGCGTAGGTCAGGTAAGGCGGCAGGCGATATCGCTCTTTAGAAGATTTCATCATTTCGCTATTTCCTTGAGACTGTTTCAGCACTATAGCCGAAATGAAACAGAATGTCAAGTCTGTAATGATTCCGAAGTTAGATTGCATTATGAAATAGATATTGAAATGACATATACTGAAATAGTATGGCAGAAATAGGTACTGAATACGGGATGTATAGAATTTATTTCATATATGAAAGACTATTGACAAAGCATTTTTTTCTGATCTAAAATCCTTGCAAGCGTAATTCATTTCAACCAGCTGGTCCTTGGTCCATGGTGCATTCAGACAAAAATCGAGAAAGGAGGAAACAGTGGACGAAAGAACAATGAGGGTGCCCGCACCAATCAAGGTAATTGGTGTGGGAGGCGGGGGGTGCAACGCGGTGCGCCGGATGCTCAAGAAAGCGACTCCAGGGGTGCAGTACATCGTATGTAACACTGACGTCAAATCCCTGGATTCATGCCCGACGGACATACTCTCGGTCCAGATAGGCGAGCATCTCACGCGTGGTTTTGGGGCGGGAGGCGACGTACGGGTGGGAGAGAAGGCTGCCGAAGAAGGTCGTTTTCTATTGAAACGAGCCCTCAAGGATGCCGAGCTGGTATTCATTACTGCAGGCATGGGTGGAGGGACGGGTACAGGAGCAGCTCCTGTGGTGGCTCAAATAACCAAAGAGAGCCACGCTCTGGTTATCGGTGTAGTAACCACCCCGTTCTCTTTCGAGGGAAAGCGGCGTTTCTCACTGGCTTTGAGCGGTGTCCGCCGACTCAGACCAGAAGTAGACAATCTAATCATTATTCACAATGATCGCCTGCTCCAGTTTGTAGAGCAGAACAGCCCAACGGGCCATGCTTTCGCCGTTGCTGATGAGGCCGTTTCTGAGGGTATCCTGGCCGTATCTTCGTTGATCAATGTGCCGGGTGAGATCAATGTTGACCTGGCCGATGTGAAAAGCGTCATGAGCATACCCGGTGGCGCTCTCATGGCTATTGGCAAAGCAGATGCCCAGTCCCGCTACCCGGCTCAGGAAGCGGCAGAGCAGGCCATCTCCAACCCACTGCTGGACATAGATATCAAGGGAGCCAAGGGCGTTCTCTTCAATTTCAGCGGTGGCCCAGACCTGACTCTCGGAGAGGTCAACGATGCTGCCAATCTCATTGCCAGAGAAGTGCATCCTGACTGCACGATGTTCTTTGGCATGTCTACCCCCAGCGAAGAAATGAGGAATTCAGTCAAGCTGACGCTTGTTGCCACGGGCATAAATCCGGCGCTCCCCAGCAACTGGTTGGCGGAGATGGGGGAGACCATCAAGGAAGTACTGACTGGTGAGCGGAGGTACAGGCGGTAGAACCTGTGACTGGAGCTTCACCAAGAATAGCTGGTGTCAGCAGCGGTGGCTGAAGTAAGCCAGAAAGGGGGTTAGACAAGATGTCACAATTGTTAGCGTGGCTCAACACAGTAGCGGGATTGATACTATTCTTTGCTATGTCAGGCATAACCGAGTGGGTCATATTTGCCTCGCCGCAGGCGAAGGTATTCCCCTTCCTGATTGGTATATTGCTTCTGATGAATGCGGTGTATCTTGCTGTTGCCAAGGTTGAATCCTGGAGCCAGCGTAGTTAAGGAGGTCATGAGATGTCACGTGTGCTAGGTTGGGGCAACCTAATGATAGGTGGGTTGCTGCTATTTGCCCTATCAGACATAGCATGGTCTTGGTTTGCGTCTCCCACATCGAGGCTAATCGTGTTCATCCTCTCAGTATTGCTGATAGGGAATGCAGTGATGCTTGCGTTTTTTGAAAATGAGGCAACCTGGGAGCGGCGAGGTTAGCGCTGCCCA
>JBGOWL010000063.1:0-7382 GCA_041478585.1 Dehalococcoidia bacterium
AGGGAAGTAGTACTCCTTCTTCCACGTCTCTTCGTCCAAGTTGAAGTACCCGAGCAGCTCGTAGCCACAATCGACGATATGCCTCAGTTTCTCGCCGATATTTCCCTTCTCATCGTGCACTGCCAGAAAACCGCCTGGCTCGAGGAACTTGCTCCACTCCCCAATTCCCCTTTGGAAACCCATGACTGCGATGGAACCCTCGGCCCAGATAGTATCGAAGCTCTCCCTGGGAAAATCCATTCCGAACATGGAACACCTGACCGCTTTCACTCGGCCAGATGGTCCTGCCTTTTCGACCTTGCTGGAGAGTCTATCGACGGACGTCTGGTCGACGTCCACGGCGGTTATCTGACCATTGCTCAAGTTTGCCAGTTCCATGGTGGGGACGCCGGAGCCGCAGCCTACATCGAGGATTCGAGGTTTGTCCAGCTTGGGGAGCATCTCGAATGCCTTTCGCGTAAACCTGTTGAAGTGCTGTCGCACAGCGTCTTTGCCAGCCAGAAACTCTGCTTCCTCAGTGTTCACTTCCAATACGCTCCTTCAATGGTCCAACATTGGGTCACACTCTGCGAGATGGCCTGTGGGCATTGAAATACTCTAGCCATCCGAATTGGCAATGCGGCTGCTAGCTGTTCGCTTTTGAGAAACGGTATGTCCTTTTGCCTTTGCCCTCCAGTTTGAACAACCCGCTTTCTGTTACCCTGGCCAGTATCTCTGGCTCCTTCAGATGGTGATCGCTGAACGACAGTATGCCATCGGGTTTCAGGACGCGGTGCAGTTCCTGCAGCACTCTGTCTGGCTCGCTCAGACCGTGGTGAGTGTCGTAGAGAAGGACCACATCTATGGATCGGTCTGGCAGTCCAGTATGGCAGTCAGAAAGCACGGTCTCCACATTAGGGAGCCCTTTTTTCGAAGCCATGCGCGCAACGCTGCGGACCGCAAGTGGATGGATATCCAGGGCATAGACCTTGCCCGACTGGCTCACCAGTCTCGAAGCAGCTGCGACGTAGCTGCCCGGCCCACATCCGAAGTCCAGAACCTGGAAGCCCACCTTTATCCCGACCTCCTTCAGGATTTCCATGCGCGGTAGCCGGAGGTCGCGAAGCAGTAAGACCAGGGACATGAGTCTGAAGTCAAGATTGGACACTGGTTTGTCCATGGCTCTCCCCTTCCTCATTCAACTGTCAAACTGGCTTGCGGCCGGAAATGACTATGCCCAGGAAGTTCTTCTTGGCCCCCCAGCCCTGGAGTTTGGTCTGCCGTAGCAGGCTCTCGGCTTCGGGAAGGGTGTAGGATGCGTTGATCGAACTGACCAGGCCCGACCGCATTTCCCTGGGTCCAGTCACTATCCACAGGAACCACTTCATGATGGGATTCATGTCGCGTCTAAGATCGCTGATAAGGTACCTGCCACCGGGCTTCAGCACCCTGGCAATCTCGTTCAGGATTTCTGCCGGTTGCGCCCATTCATGAAGCGAGCCATTGCTGAAGACAGCGTCGAAATACTCGTCTTCAAGTGGCATCTTTCGGGCGTCGCCCCTAACATACTTGACTCTATCGGTCAGGCCGTACTCAGCGGCGTTCCGCTGAGCTATGGCGATCATGTCTTCACTGATGTCCAGGCCGCTAAGATTTGTGTTCTCTGTCTTGTTGAGCCACTCCAATCCAAGGTATCCTGGCCCGGGCCCGACTTCAAGGGCCAGCCCTGCCGATATCCCTTCCTTGATGATGAGGTCAGTCTCCATCCAGCCCTTGTCCCTTAAGCGGCGCATCATCTGGTCATAGGCTCGCGTGTTGAACTGGCCTGTTATCCCCTGGTCGGTTTCTGTGATTCTCGGCTTGACCATCATGCCCTCCAGTGATACGTGATTTGGTCGGATTGAACAGACTTCGGGCGTCAATCAAAGAGTGATCACGCTGCCGCTGTTATTGAAGAAGAAACTCTGGCTAAACTCCTGGGCCAGTCGCACCGCCGCGGGCATGCCTGTGCAATGGGAAACGCCCAGCCTCTGTACACCAAGCGATTTCAGCTCGACGATGGTCTGTTCCAGTTGCACCTCGGACGCCCGAATAAGATGAGTGCCCCCCATGACGGTATGTATGGATTTCACGCCCGTGACATTCTGGGCATGGCGCACGGTGTTGATAGTGCCGCGATGGGCACATCCCAGGACCACCACCAATCCCTGATCTGTCTTGATAAAGAGGGCCTGGTCATCCGCCAGGGGGTCAGGAACCAGCTCGCCACCTTGGCGAGCGTACATCCCAGCGTCGATGGTCTCATAGTCAGTAGTCATGGGGATCTCGCCACTGGTGACCACGTTCTTCGACAACCAAACGGGCTCGCTGGTCAATTGAAAAACGGCGCCCAGGTTTTCCAGCTCTGCTTTCCCAAAGGGTATGCCAATATTGACAGGGGACTCATCCGTGAAGATCTGAATGTACTTCGCGTCAAAGACATCGGGATGGGCAAGGACCTTCACTCGCTTCTTGATTCTGGTCAAGACCTGACGTAAGCCACCGGTGTGGTCATAATGGCCATGGCTGAGAACTAATGCGTCAATTCGAGACCAGTCCACGCCCAGGAGGGTACCATTACGGGCGGCGGAAATACTGGCTCCTGTGTCTAAGAGGATACTCTGATCGTCAACTTCCAACAAGACGCTCAATCCCCACTCTGCCAGCAATCCCCGCGGCCGGGCAAAGGCCGTATTCTCACTTAGTGTGGTTATTTGACTCTTCATTTGTTTTCCTTCTCCTTCGATTGATTGACAGCAGGACGTGCGCTGTTGAGTCGCCTGCTATCGCGTAAGCCAAGATCAGTCTTTCCGATAATCTCGTTTCCATGGCTCGTTTTTGAAAGCCAGGTAGTCTCTGACCGATGCCTTCAGCGTATTTGCAGCCAGGAGGGCACAATGGACGCTATCCTCAGGCAGTCCACCCAGGGCATCCAAAACGTCTAGCTGTGAAATGCCAAGCGCCTGGCTGACTCGTTTCCCCTTGGCAAGTTCGGTAGCCATGCTTCCAGCAGCAATGGTAGTGCCGCAGCCATCGGTCCAGAAGGAGGCCTGTGTGATAATACCGTCCCGCACCCGTAGCCAGATGGACATGGTGTCGCCGCAGGGGCCGGTTATCATGGCATGCCCGTCGGCGTTGGCTATGCTTCCCACGTTGCGAGGCTCTCTGATGTGGTCGATCACCGTTTGGGAATAGGTGTCTCCTATTCGGTCTGCGTTGCTGCCCTCATGTGTTTTGAGTTCACCCATCGTCTTACTGCCTCTGGTCAAGAGCTCGGCTGTGGCTGTTTCCCTCTTTTCGATATTGCCTCAACAAAAGCCTTACCCAAATCAGGGATCAAGGGTGAGTCATATCGTTCTATCTCACCGTTGTCGCAGAGCTTGGCCAGCTCGGGATCGATGGGCACTTGTGCCAATAGGGGTGCCTGAGACGCCTTGGCCATCTCCTCTGCCTTGCTGCTGCCGAAAATCTCCAGTCGCCTCCCGTCTTCGGGCAGGAGCAAGTAGCTCATGTTCTCCACTATGCCGATGATAGGAATCTTCATTTGTTGACACATCTGAACAGCCTTGCGTACCACCATGGCGGCCAGTTCCTGCGGACTGAAAACGATGACCACACCAGACACAGGCAGTGACTGCAACACGGTCAGCGGTGCATCGGCGGTTCCCGGTGGCAGGTCTACTATGAGGTAGTCAAGTCTTCCCCAGAGGACTTCCTCCCAGAACTGCGTGATTGCTTTGCCAATGAGAGGACCCCGCCAGATGACGGCATCATCCTCATGAGGTAATAGGAGGTTAATGGACATTATTTCAATACCTGTCTTCGAAGAGACGGGCATAATGCCCGTATCGCTGCCTGTAGGCCGAATGCTTATGCCAAACATCCTGGGGATGCTGGGGCCGGTGATGTCTGCATCGAGGATGCCTACCTCGAAACCCTGTCGGGCCAGGGAAAGCCCCAGAAGCCCGCTCACCAGGGATTTGCCCACCCCGCCCTTTCCGCTCATCACGGCGACCACGTGCTTGACCTGATTGACTTCGGCCGGCTTAGCTTCGACGAAATCCGTCTCCACCGCTTTCACGCCGGGGAGCTCCTTGATGACTTGTTCCACTTTCTCTCTGACCCACTCACGAGTACCTTCACCGAGGGCTGCCGAGGCCAAGGTCACCTTGGCTTTCTGGTCTGACAAAGCTACCCCTCGGACTAGATTCATCTGCACCAGACTGCGCATGGGCCCAGGCACGAGTACCCCCTCAAGGCTTTCTCTTATTTGCGCCTCAGTTACCATCAACTCTCCTCCAATCAGACTGCTTCAGACAATCAGGCGGTCACTTCTTGTTGTGCTGCCTTGGTCAGTGTACTCTATCCATGAGGTTGGGTAGCTTGCCGGCAAGATAGAGCTGGGCTGCCTGGTCTATGTTGCTTACATTGGTGACGATTGGCTCGATGTTGTAGGTCTTCAGGCTTTCGTAGGCCCCCCAGCCCATTCCCCCTGCCAGAAGCACCTGGCAGTCAGCGATGGTGTCGGCCATGCTGCGGTGCTTGGCCTGTGAAGACGCATCATAGCCGTGGCGTTCTCCCGGCGCGGTCTGGTGCTCTGTGGCGGCAAAGTTCTGGTGGCCCGATTTGGGACGCTGCTCCCTGTTGACGATCTTGCCATTCTCCACGGTGAGCACGATGTACAAGGGCGCCCGGCCGAAGTGTTGGCTGATGGTCACTCCATCGTCTGAAATAGCGGCGATCTTCATATGATTCCTCCCTTCAAACTACCTAGTCTGTTCTTAGCTCATATCGGGGCTTCTCCCCGTCCAGGTGCAGCAGTATCTTGACATCCTTTCCCTCGGCAAGGAGCTTCTCCGACTCATCGCGGAGTTTTCGCAGCTCCGGGGCTTCCAGGAAGGATACCAGAGCCTCGTATGTCTGCTCGATCTCCTTGCTTGCACAATCCCCACTGAGGAGTTCCCTCAGGCAATTGTCGTATTCCTTCTCTGCCAGGCACTTGACGCACTTCCCTGGGATTTCCTTCGTTGAATAGTGTGGTGTCAGTTCGATGTCTCCCATGGGTCTACCTCCTGCAACACCCGTCGTCTCCGGAGCAGGGCGGAGACTCGCAGCGCTCCGTCCTGCCGCAGCAGGTAGTGCCTGGCTCCGAGGCACCCGTCTTAATGGAAACGGATGCTGACATCAGTCTCTCCAGGTCGTGGCTACCACAATCGGTACAGCAGATCGCCTTCCCGGATTCGCTCCGCAGAAGTATCTCTGTCACCTTACCGCATTCGCGACATCTGAAATCATAGACTGGCATTTTCCTCCTCTCTCCTTCCTATCAAATTTGCAACCTGGGCAGCCCGCCTGAGCAATTATCCTATGGACAGCGCTGTGCTGGACATGCAAGTCGTCCTCGAAACATTTTCAGGCTTATGCTCTTTCTTCCCTGAGAAGCTGGTTGATCTGATCTGCCCACAAGCAGTCAACCACCTCGACGTGGATCGATTTCACTCCCTCTATTTGCTGCAGACTGTGCCATATTTCCTGGGCAAGCTCGAATGCCAGCGGGCAGACGAAGGAGGAGGGGCGAAATTCCAGCTTCACCTCACCGTTGTCGGTGGTACTGAGGTTATTGATCAGGTCCATTTCTACTACGTTGATTCCGGTCTCGGGATCAACGACCATCTTCAGTCTTTGTTTCACCCGATCTTCCAGATTCATGCCTTATCCTTTCGGACTCTTTGCCTCGTTGTTATAGACACAGGTTCGAAATTGGCCACCTCAACTAACGCCATTGAGAGCTAATCTTGTGCAGCGCATTGCTTGCAGCCTCTGTAAGTTGGTAGGCGAGAGGAGATGCTGTAAGCCATGGGTGGGTGCCCATCGGAAACATGGCTACCTGCTCCATAGTCATGCCGTTCACTACGCAGGCAGCTATAAGGTTGCCTATCTCTCCTACCGCCATCGTACAGCAGGCGCAGCCCCCAAGCAGTCTGCCTGACCTGCGGTCGAAAGCCAGCCTCACTCTCATGGGATGGGCGTCGGGCATGGTGCCTGGATGTTTGGACATTGCCTCTGCTTCACCAATGACTACGTCATAACCCAGTTGAGTCGCTTGGAAATCCGTTAACCCGGCCATGGCCATAGCCGTACCACCGACTACGGTCGAGAACGTGCCGATGGTGCCGACATTCCGGAACCGGGGATCGTAGAGGTTGGCTGCGGCAATCTTGCCCTCACGAGTGGCAACTGAGGCCAGCCTTATGGGTACAGGCTTGCCACTATGGAAGGAGTATTTCTCGGCACAGTCACCCACGGCGTATACGTCGGGCTTGTTTGTCCTTTGAAACTCATCTACCTTAATGCCACCGGTGGGGCCAATCTCAATGCCCGCCCGCTTCGCCAATTCGACATTCGGCACTACCCCGATGCCGATGATCACCATGTCGCATTTGACCTCTGCACCATTTGTCAGCTTGGCAAACTGAACCGAGCCGTTTCCTTGAATTGATTGCACTGCATTGTCGGTGATCACGTTGACCCCGCTCTTCCTGAGGGCATCCTCGACCCGAACACAGAGGTCCTCTGTGCAGACTGTCTGCAGGCAGTGTGGCAGGAGCTCAACTATAGTCACTTCGTGGCCCTTTTTGCGACACTCATCGGCGAATTCCACGCCGATGAAGCCGCCGCCTATCACCAGGATGTGGTTGGCCTTGTCCATGGCTGCTTTCAGATCACGCAGGTAAGATGCTTCCTTTCTGACCAGATAGACATTGGTTTTGTCTATGCCCGGAATGGGCGGTTTGATGGGGTTCGAGCCGGTGGCGAGTATCAGCTTGTTGTAGCCTATCTCCTGACCATCGCTTAAGGTAACCGTTTTCTGTTCGGCGTCTATGGCGGTGACCTCATCGATCCTGAGCTGTGCGCCCCCCAACAACTTGTCAGGCATAATATTCTTGTCTACTTCCCCCAGTGTCCCGTAGATGTAGGGGATCCCGCAGGGTACCATGACTTTTGACTCGCGTCTGATCACCAGAACATCGTCTAACCCTTGGTGTCGCTTGGCGCATATCGCGGCCTGAACGCCCCCGGCACTGCCTCCTACGATCACCAGTTCGTGTTTCTCCATCTTCGACATAAACTCCTTTTCTTGATGATTTAGTGATTCCCAGAGATCCTCTGCCACAAATCCTCGACCTGCTGAGCGAGCCTGCCCTGGGAGTATTCTACCACTGGTATGCCCTTGACGATTGCCTCAGTAACCACGTTGTCGAACGGGATCTTAGAGGGAATCGGCAACCCTTGGCTGAGACAGTAGGCTTCGATCCTATGCGTGTTCTCTTCATTCACATCGTACTTGTTGATGCAGACCAGAG
>JBGOWL010000259.1:0-2967 GCA_041478585.1 Dehalococcoidia bacterium
CCTCCTTTCCTAACTCTTCTTAGCCAGAATATCGCTTTCGCGAATGATGATCAGTTCTTCGTCATCAACCTTGTACTCGGTGCCCGCGTACCTGGCATAAATCACCACATCCCCCACCTTCAGGTCCATAGGGATCCTTTTGCCATCGTCAGCCACCTTGCCAGGACCGATAGCAATGACCTCGCCCTCCTGAGGCTTTTCCTTAGCCGTCTCGGGCAGGACTATGCCCCCCTTGGACACCTCCTCCCGCTTGGCCGGCCTGATCACAACCCGGTCTCCAAGCGGCTCAAGTTTACTGGTCGTCTTAGCCTTTGGTGCCATCTACTCCTCCTTTCCTAATGCCATTTTATGTTCTCTCTCATCAGTTGATTGATAAGACTCCGACTGCCTATGCTAGTAATAGCATCCAACTAAAAGTATAGACGGGGCTATGTTAGAATAACGCTAGAGAAATGTTAGAAATCCGTTAGAATTTCGGGTTCCGGTACTGCCAAGATCGAGAGTCTGCATGACTCCTGGTGACAGGAGAAGCACCAGACACCCGTTTCGATGGAAGAATGGAAACTCCACAGATGCCAAGACAGACTGACCTTCAGGAAACACTACGCATTATCCTGAAGAATGCTATCGAGGCGCTCGGGGGCAGTGCGGGTGTGGTGGCCACATGGAGCGAGACAGAGCACCGCTTTATGACAAGTGGCTGCTACGGATTGGATGACAAGACCTTGCAGCGGTTGCTGCCCTTACTCGACGAGGCCATACCAGACCTGGCGACGAGCATGCACAATTTCAACCTGCTCTCAGCACTCAATTTTGACCCCCCTCTACCGACTTCTGACCAGGGTCTGATCCTGAACCCCGTAATCGCTTTGCCCCTCCGGGTGGGACGGAGATCAGTCGGGCTGATCTACGTGCTGCGCCGCTTGGGGGCAGATTCCTTCTCCATACCTGACCAGGCAACCTTGGCCGCCTTCGCCAGGCAGGCCGCTATTGCCGCCGACAACGCCAGGCTAGTCCAGACCTTGTCTGAAGAAAAGGAAAAGATGGAGTACATGCTGGAGGGCAGCGCCGAGGGTATCATGGGTATAGATGCTCGACGCAGGATCGTGGGCTTCAACTCGGCCATGGAAAGGCTTACCGGTTATCCCAGGGAGGTTGTACTTGGCCAGCCGTGCCATCAAGTGTTGAATCTGCGTGACTGGGAAGGGAAATCCGTTTGTAACACCACCAGGTGCCCCATGCTGATGCGCCCTGATGACTGCACATCCAACTGTGAACTGCAAGGGGAAATCCAGACCGCAGATGGACAGGATGTCGAGGTAGCCATGGTTTACTCTTTGATGCGCTCATATGAACGAGGTCAACCGGCCAGCGCCGTGATCAACGTTCGTGATATCAGACGACTGCGCGAGATCGAGAACCTGAGATCAACCTTCCTCTCCATGTTAGGTCATGAGCTGCAGACACCGCTGTCCATCATCAAGGGATACACCGACACCCTGGCCCGTAGCGATGGCAAGTGGGATAAGAAGACACTGCGTCATGGTCTCGAGGTGATCGAAGAGGAATGCGACCGATTGAGCAAGCTGGTAAACAGACTGCTGCTCGCCTCCCGCATCGAGACTCGCACGGTGACCCTGAAGAAGGATGAGGTGCAGTTGCCGGCTGTTGCCAGCAAGGTGGTGCGCCGGCTTGAAGCCACCGCCGGCAAACACAACTTTGAGGTGAGCTTCAATCCGGGCTTCCCCGTGGTGTACGCTGACCCAGAGCGAATGGAGGAGGTGATCACCAATCTGGTGGACAATGCCATCAAATACTCTCCCCTCGGTGGGAAGATAACCATAACGGGCAGGGCAGAGGTTGACCACGTGAGAGTAACGGTGGCCGATGAGGGAATCGGAATCCCACGGAGAGACTTGGAGCGCATTTTCGATCGTTTCCGCAGAGGAGACACGAGCCAGGTACAGAAGGTGCGGGGGGTGGGCCTTGGGCTCTATATCTGCAAATCGATTGTGGAGGCCCACGGTGGCAGGATCGAGGTCTCCAGTGAGCCAGGTGCCGGCTCACGCTTCACCTTTACCCTGCCACTGCAGGAGAAGTGCTAGGATGGCAAAGAAAGTTAGATCAGGGATCACAACCTCATGTAAGACTGTACTTGTGGTAGATGATGAGCCGCATATGGTGGAGTTCATCGCCATGAACCTGGAACTCGAGGGACTCCGAGTGATCAAGGCTGCTAACGGCTACGAGGCACTGGAAAAGGCAGTCAAAGACATGCCTGATCTGGTGGTCCTGGACATCATGATGCCCGACATGGATGGGTTCGAGACTCTGGAGAAGCTGCGAGAGGACTCCTCGGTGCCGGTCATTTTCCTCAGCGCCAAGGGAGAGGAAGTCGACCGCATCAGAGGACTCGACCTGGGCGCCGATGACTACATTGCCAAACCCTTCAGCCCAAGAGAACTGGTTTCACGCATAAGGGCGGTGCTGCGAAGAACAGAGCCCGCCGCATCGGCCAGTGCATCAGAGATTGTGGTTGACGACGAGCTGCGGATAAACTTCGACCAACGCAAGGTGATTGCCCGCGGTGAGGAGATTCGTCTCAGACCAACAGAGTACCGTCTGCTGTATCAACTAGTGACCAACGCTGGGAAGCTCCTGACTCACGAGACCCTGCTTTCCAGAGTCTGGGGCACGGAGTATCGCGACGAAGACCAGTACGTACGCCTCTATATCACCTACCTCAGGCAGAAGATAGAGAAGGATCCCAAGAACCCCAGGTACATACTGAGCGAACGTGGCTTAGGCTATCGATTCAAGGAGTTCGGCGACTAGAGACAACCCTAGCACCGCGAACCCTTGACAGGCGCCAGCCATCACCTTCACCGCATTCGCTATTCTATTCCTGATCCCCAGTTCGTCAACCACAATACCACTTGATTGTTATCAAGCGCAGAGGGAAATCTC
>JBGOWL010000125.1:0-5429 GCA_041478585.1 Dehalococcoidia bacterium
CATGTAATCATTCCACACTTGATGCTGAATCCAGGTGTCTGATTTCCTGCCCACGCTTCCCTGCTATGTCATTAGTATGTTCCCGCGCAAGCGGGAATCCAGGTGGGGTCGGGGGGATTGCGCAGACACATGAATAATCCACGGATTGGGGCAGGGGTGATGCCATTCTGGTCACTTCACCATCGCCTGGTGGAACCGCAGCCTATTCCCCTCTGTATCCAAGCTGAGGTTGACACCGCCTGTCCCCAATGCTATTGTACGAGGTGAATCCTTGATAAACACCACGACGGCGCTCAACTAGCCTGATCCTGACGGGGTGTCTCACACCCTGTCAAGTTAATTGGGAAAGGAGACGAGACTATGGTTATTATGTATGAGGGTATGACCGGCAAAGTCTACCAACAAGGTGACGTAATCGTGCGTCAGGGTGAGGTCGGAGAATGCATGTATGTGATCTCGTCAGGGAAAGCGGAGGTACTGGTCAAGAAAGGCCGCAAACAGGTTCGTTTGGCCATACTGGGTGAACGCGACTTTTTCGGGGAAATGGCTATCTTCGACCGCGAGAGACGATCAGCCACCGTCCGGGCCATGGGTGAAGTCCGGGCCATCGCCATGGATAAGAAGACCTTTGAGAAGAGGATTGTCCAGATGCCGTGGTTGGCGTTTGACGTTCTGGAGAAGATGTCACGACGGATTCGAGAGACCGACCGTGACCTCGTTAAGCTAAAGAAGGTGGCTAAGCAGCCAGCACGGGCAAGGAAGACAAAGCCCTAAACGCCCAAGAAGGCCCGCCAGATGTGCCGAGGAAGAGGCACGGACTACTACCTGGCCAGGACGGAGAAGGCGCTAGAGAAGCTGGAGGGCTGACCCGCGGCCCGAATAGTCACCCCACCAGCCCCTTGTAGAATCTCAGCCTGTCCTCTCCTATCTCTTCAGCCCCAGATGGTCACAGGACACGCTCCTTTGTATTCACGCTGAGGTTGACACTGTCTGCTCTCTGGTGCTATTGTCCGAGAATATCGTCTAACCGCCAAAGGCGACAGGGTAGTGTAGGAGGGTCAATGAGCAGACGCATGCTTGCCTTTGCGCTCATCGCTGTCTTCGCAGCAGTTCTGGTAGGGGGGTGCTCCGACAGTGAAGAAGCGACCATAAAGTACACCATAAAGGACTACTACTCTGCTTACAATGCTGAGGACTGGGAGGTCTGTCTGGGTCACATTGATGATGCGAACAACGTAGGTGCAAGCGTGATACAATCCGTGCTCCAGATGGCAAGGGCGGCCACGGGCGAGGTGACTGTAGATAGCGTAGAGAACATCACTATCAGTGGTTTGTCAGCCACCGCCGATGTCAAAATCACCTATGGGGATCAGTCGGAAACCAAGGAGTACCCGCTTGTGAAGAAGGATGGTAGCTGGAAGATTTCATGGCAATAGCGGGGAGTCAGCTACGAACCTATGAGAGGGTGGGCAGAGATGTCCACCCTTCTCGTATCCAAGCTGAGGTTGACACCACCCGTCCCCAAATGCTATTGTCCTAGGCGAATCCCTCATGTGCATCGTGGTGGAGCTCTCCAGAGCTGATCTTGAAATGCGGCAAGAGTAGGACTATTGCACAGACGCGGAGGTGGGCGCGATGGCGGTGAAGTGTCCAAAATGTCAATCTGCGAACAAAGACGGCTCCAAGTTCTGCAAGAAGTGTGGGGGCAGGCTGGAACTCAAGTGTCCGTCTTGTGGCTCCCCCTGTGAACAAGACAGCGCTTTCTGCAACGAGTGCGCTCATGATCTGACAGGAGCTAAGGCACCCGCTCCTGTCGACCACTCCAAACCCCAGACCTACATCCCCAAGTTCCTCGCCGATAAGATACTTAGCACTGGCAAGTCTTTGGAAGGTGAGCGCAAGCTGGTGACCGTCCTCTTCGCGGACTTGGCCGGCTACACCTCCATGTCGGAGAAGCTCGACCCGGAGGAAGTCCGCCAGATCATGGAAGGCTGCTTCCAGATACTCATGGATGAAATTCACCGCTACGAAGGCACCATCGACAAGTTCACCGGAGATGGCGTGATGGCCCTCTTCGGCGCGCCCCTGGCTCACGAAGACCATGCCCAGCGGGCCTGCTATGCTGCCCTGGCTATCCAGAAGGCCCTGGAAACCTACGGCCAGAAGGTGGAGAAGGACTGCAAGATCCCCTTCAGGATGAGAATCGGCCTCAACTCCGGCCCCGTCATCGTCGGCTCCGTCGGCAAGAACCTCAAGATGGACTACACCGCCGTCGGCGATACCGTCAATCTGGCCTCTAGGATGCAGACCCTGGCCGAGCCCGGCCGGATACTGGTGTCCGGAGATGTCCATAAGATGGCCCGGGACTTCTTCAATTTCAAGCCGCGGGGGAAGCTGGCAGTCAAGGGCAAGGAGGAAGCAGTGGAGGCCTATGATCTCCTGGAGCCCACTGAGGTGGCCAGCCGGATCGAAGCCTCGGTCCTCAGAGGTCTCACCAGATTCGTCGGCCGGGAGAAGGAGATGGCCATCCTCAAGGAGGCCTTCGACAAGGCCAAGGCCGGCTCCGGCCAGGTGGTCTGTATCGTGGGAGAGGCCGGCGTGGGTAAATCCCGGCTGCTCCTGGAATTGCGGCGGACTCTTGAGTCAGATGACTACACCTACCTCGAAGGCCAGTGCCTGCACTACGGCAGTTCCATGCCCTATCTTCCCCTCCTCGATATTCTCCGCTCTTACTTCGGCCTCAAGGAAGGGGAGCGGGAGTTCCTTGTCCGGAAGAGGCTGGAGGAGAAGACATGTGCTATCGATCCCAAGCTCAAGTCCATTATGCCGCCTCTGCAGGAGCTGCTCTCCCTCAAGGTGGAGGATGAAGACTATCTGAAGCTGGAGCCCCAGAAGAAGAGGGAGAAGATATTCGAAGCCATCAGGGACCTCCTGGTAGTGGAGAGCCAGAAGAAGCCCCTGATGGTGGCCATCGATGATTTCCAGTGGACTGACCGCACCTCGGAGGAGTTCCTCACCTACCTCATCGGCCATCTGCCCAACTCCCGTATTCTGTTGCTTCTGCTGTACCGGCCGGAGTACACCCATCAATGGGGCAGCAAGTCCTGCTACTCCCAGATCAGAGTAGATGAGCTGCCCACCAAGTCCAGTGCCGATTTGGTTCGGGCCATGCTGGAGGAAGGAGAGGTAGCCCCGGAACTGAGGGAGTTGATCCTCAACCGGGCCGCCGGCAACCCCCTGTTTATGGAGGAGTTCACCCACACCCTGCTGGAGAACGGCTCCATCCAGAAGAAAGACCACCAGTATGTCCTCAGCGGCAGGCCATCAGAGATCCATGTACCGGACACCATCCAGGGGATCATCGCCGCCCGCATGGACCGGCTGGATGACAATCTGAAGCGCATGATGCAGGTGGCCTCGGTGATAGGGAGGGACTTTGCCTACCGCATACTGCAGACCATCACCGGCATGCAGGAGGAGCTTAAGTCCCACCTGCTCAACCTGCAGGGGCTAGAGTTCATCTATGAGAAGAGCCTGTATCCGGAACTGGAGTACGTCTTCAAGCACGCACTCACCCAGGAAGTAGCCTACAACAGCCTTCTTCTCAAGAGACGAAAGCAGATCCACGAGAAGATAGGAAAGGCCATTGAGGAGCTCTACCCCGACAGGCTGGAGGAGTTCTGCGAGGCCCTGGCCCACCACCACTCCATGAGTGACAACTGGGAAAAGGCTTTCCAATACCTCAAGCTTTCTGGGCAGAAGGCGGCCCGCAACTACTCCCAGTGGGAAGCCTTCCGCTCCTACGGGGCAGCCCTCGGTGCCCTTGATAAGCTGCCTCCGACCGAGGAAGTAAAGAGAGCGGGAATCGAGGTCCGCCTTCTGATGGATGCCCCCATGTTTACGCTGGGCTACCCTGCTGGTTCCATCGAGATCCTGCAAGAGGGGGAGAGACTGTCGAAGGAACTGGGCGACGAGAAGAGCCTGGCCAATCTCCAGACTATCCTGTGCTGCGGCTTATCTACCAAGGGACGGTCCCTGGAGGGACTGAGCATTGCCGAGGCTCTGTTCAAACGAGCGGAGGAGGAGCAGGACATTGACCTGATGGTGGCCAGCGGATTCGAACTATGTGCCAATGCCATCAACCTGGGGCGGTACAGCCGGTTGCTAGAGGTGGCCACCAGGTGCATTGCGGTGCTGGAGAAGGAAAGAAGGGAAGCCGATTACTTCGGGCGCGCTTTCAACACGTATTCCGCTTTTCTCGGGGATCAAGGGATAGCAATGGCAATCCTCGGCCGTTTCGCGGAAGGGGAAGAGGCATGTGAAAAGGGACTCAGCTTTGCCCGCGGCATAGACGACCGGTATAGCCTGGGCATGGCAGAAATGGCTTACGGACAGTTCCTGGTAATAAAGGGCGATGGGACAGGTGCTCTAGAACACCTGCGTGAAGCCATGCACCATTGCGAGGCAACCCAGTTTGTCTTCCTAGAAGCTATGACCTGCAACGCACTTGGTCTGGCACATTTCCAGCTGGGGGAGATGGACGCGGCCCGCCAGCATCTGGAGAGGGGCATCAAGCTTAGGAACGAGGGGGACGTCTCTACCGGTCTAGGTGCGGCCTATATGTGCCTGGGAATGGTGCATTTCTTCTCCGGGGACTTGGTGAGCGCACAGCGCTGCGCAGAGGAGGCTCTGAGGCTGGCGCAACAGTATTCCGAGAGGGCCTACGAGGGCCTTTCCTGGTTTCTCCTGGGGGCAGTATTGGGAGCAGCAGACCCCTCACAGAGCTCCAAGGCGGAGGAATACCTCCTGAAGGGAATCGCCATCGAAGAGGAGATCGGCGCCAGGGCATTCTCCTGCATGGGATACTACTTCCTGGGACAGCACTATGTCAACAGCGGTCAGCGAGAGAAGGCCCTGGAACACCTCAGGGCGGTCCGGGCGATGTCCCAGGAGATGGGCATGGATTTCTGGCTGACACTGGCCCAGAGTTCCCTGGACAGCCTGCCAAAGTGAGTGTGGTGACTGAGCCCACGATCCTCGGAGGTTCACAGGAAGATTACGAAACCCAGGCGATGTTCCGCGAAATGGGCATGGACTACTGGCTGACCAGAACGGAGAAGGCCCTGGAGAAGTTGAAGGGATGACTGAATGAAATGCCCGAAATGTCAGTTTGAGAACAGAGAGGGATCTGCCTTCTGCCTTGAGTGCGGTGGAAGAATGGATCTCACGTGCCCCCGATGTGCCGGGACGCTGCCAGCTTCAGCCAAGTTCTGTGATGGCTGTGGCCATGACCTGAGAGAGGCCAAGACATCCACTACTGTTGACTACTCCCAGCCCCAGAGCTACACACCCAAGTTTCTGGCGGACAAGATCCTGAAGGACCGCAGCTCTCTTGAGGGCGAGCGCAAGCTGGTGACCGTCCTCTTCGC
>JBGOWL010000098.1:0-6208 GCA_041478585.1 Dehalococcoidia bacterium
CACGATAAGGGAAAGCCTGTTCGATATCAAATCATTTCTGAGATGAAGAGGGTTGTCAAGCAAGCCGGAGCCCTAATCCTCATAGATTACCAGGTTCCATTACCAAGGAATGTATGGGCTGCGTCTGCGAGAGTCATAGAATTCCTCGCAGGCGGGTCGCACTATCAGGGCTTTAAAGATTATCTTGCAAATGGGGGGATCGAGGATATACTGAAGAATCACGGTTTGCGGGAAGAATGTAGAACCTACCTCAAGAGTGGACTACTAGTGGCTACGAAGGCGGTGAATGGTTAAGCTATTACCGGTCATTCTGGGCAAGACCTTTAAAAAATCGCGATTTCTTATATTCCTGGCCGCCCATCTGGAGGGCTATTTCCTGCCGCCTTTTCAGTTCTTCCATGGCCACTTGTTTATCCATTGTGTTCACCTCCTCTAAGTAAAGACCTCGCCCTCTCTTAGTAATTCATATACTAAGACTATTCGTCGCGTGGTTTCAAATCAAGTTCTCTCAAACTCCCCCTTTGCCACTGGCCGGCGGTCACATACTACCCTGCTGTTCTGCCGAGGGTACGCTGCCAATAATACCCAGCTTTTCAAGCCCAGTTATCTCCTCCCGACTCATCCCCAGTATTTTCCCGAAAACGTATTCGTTATGCTCGCCAAGGCAGGGTGCCGGCATACGGATATGGATGGGCATCTTGGAGAACAGCGCAAAAGGGGCAATGTAGGGATGTATGCCCGCCTCACGATGTGGTACCTTCTCGTAAATACCACGGGCATTAAAATGCGGCTCCTCTAGCAGTTCCTTGGCATCCAATACGGGACCGGCCGGTACGCCGGCCGCCTGCAAAACGTGCATCGCTTCGTAATGGTCGTACTGCATCGTCCATGTTTCAATGAGCGTATCCAACTCGTCCTGGTGCTCAAAACGACCGAGTAGATCAGCAAACCTCTCGTCCTTCGTCCAGTCAGGTTCACCAATTGCCCGGCAGAATCGTTTCCACACCTCGTCCGAGGCAATGGCGATGACCACCCACTGGTCTTCCCCTCGGCATCGGTAGCAGCCGTGGGGGGCCATGCTGCGGTCGCGGTTGCCAATCCTTTCTCTGACTCTGCCGTTCATAGTGCAGTCCATTACGGAGTCAGCGTTGAAGGCAATCAGCCCCTCCACCTGAGAGAGGTCAATGTGCATACCCTTACCGGTACGTAGCCGGTAGTTGAGAGCTGAAATCACGGCAAACGCCGCATTCATGCCCGAGAGAGGGTCTCCATAGGATAGTCCGCTCTGCAGCATCGGCTCTTCACCAAGGTAACCCGTGAGGTAAGCCATGCCGCTCATGCAATCTATGGTCTGCCCGAAAGCCAGATAGTCCTTATCAGGGCCTGTTCTGCCCAGTGCCGGCAGGGACATCATTATCAACCGAGAATTGACCTCTTTGAGCGCCGGGTAGTCCAGTCCGAGTTGGGGCATCACGCGCGGACTGTAGTTCTCAACGAGCACGTCACTAATTTTGACTAGGTTCTTCAGAATTTCCTTGCCTTCCGCCGTTCCAAGGTCAAGAGTAATCCCGTACTTGTTGCGGTTCTGCAAGTTGAAGCCAGGGGAACAATCATAAGGTCTGTTGCTAACCGGGCGATCGGGGAACTGCTGTCTGACTTGCTCGAGATTAACCGGACCACGCCACGGATCAATATGCCGTAACGACTCAATCTTGATGATTTCTGCGCCCATATCTCCTATCAGGCGGGTACACATCGGCCCGGCAAACCACATGGAAAGGTCAACGACACGTATCCCCTTGAGTGGTAAGTCTGGCATATCTCTCCTTGCTCTGTTCCAATCTAGATTATGCCCTGCTCCTGCAATCTAACTAGCTCATCCCGACTGTAGCCGAGTCGGCCACAGTAAATCTCTTCATTGTGTTCACCAAGTAGAGGTGCCCTATTCAACTTATATGGTAGATCGCCCATTTTCACCTGTGCACCGGGATAGCGCACCTTGCCAGTCAGGGGGTGCTCTACTTCTACAAAATAGCCTCTTTCCTTAAGATGCTTTGATTCCAAGAGCATCTTGGTGTTGCATGGAATACCAAAGGGGAGCCCACGCTTTTGCCCTTCGCGGAAAAGCTCTTCCTGGTCGTGCTCAATCAGCCAAGAAATCATGATGGCATCAAGCTCGTCAATATTCAGCGCCCGGTCAGCAACGGTTTTAAACCGTGGGTCATCAACCAGTTCCGGCATGCCCATCCACTCACAGAATACGGGCCATTTTTCCGCTGTGACCGTAATCGCTCCGATGTAGCCATCCTTGCAAGGCAGAATGCCGCTGGGGAAGGGCCCGACACGGTTACCGTATCTCTTACGGATGACATTATCGTAGGTATAAGAAGCCGTGAGGTTCATCTGGATATAGAGAACGGCATCCATGACAGAGACATCAACGTGCTGTCCAACGCTCGATATTTGTTGACCGTAATATGCCGAGACACTCGCGATGGCACCGAAGAGCCCGGCTACGAATTGCGATTGATAGCCCCCGGGTTTAAGAGGTTCGCGATTAGGGTGCCCGATGATTGTTGACCAACCCCCCATGGCATCCAGCACGATTTCCGTAGCTTTGAAATCACGATAAGGACCTGTCTGTCCGAAATTGGAGATTGAGACCATCACTAAACACGGACTGATTTTCCTCAGAGTTTCGTAATCAAGACCCAGGCTGGGCATTACCCTAGGGCTGAAATTCTCCACGAGGATATCGCTGTTCTTCAATTGTTCTTTGAAGATGTTTTTGCCCGCTTCGGTCTTAAGATTGAGGGTGATGCTTTTCTTATTGGTGTTGAGATATAGGAAGAAGCCACTTTTCTCTGGATGAGGGTCATCATGAAAGAAGGGGGCTAATCGCCGTGCCCCATCTCCTCCACGTGGTTTTTCAATCTTGATAACCTCGGCGCCGTAATCTGCAAGAAGCTTGGTGCAATAGGGTCCGGCGATGTAGTGGGTTAAATCAAGAACCTTGACACCAGAGAGGGCCTGTTCCATAGTAATCCTTTCTAGCGGCAGCGTGCGTTGGCAAATCCAACGACCGCATGGTCATCAAAGCTAACTTATTGCCGACAGTATTTACAGGCGTAACAGGCAAAATCGAATGTGTACTTCGACAGGCAGAGGTGATGCTCTCCAATCGTTGTGCCTAGGTGAGTAATTTCTTCCTCAACTAAGATTCTTAGGATAACCTCAACTGAGAACCTCAACCACTTCATTCATCCTTATTGACAAAATCGTAACCCTCCCACCACCACACTGCAGTAGTTCAATTGTACGATGGAACGCAGGTAGCGTCAACGTATTCAGATGGTAGCATGTAACAAATAGCCACTTTGTTCATAGATTTAATCATTCGATTTGTCGCCTAAATCGTGTATAATTATCCTGGTATGAAACGGAAAAGAGTAAAAGGTATAGACTGCGGGTTTCTCGGAATCATCCCCGTCATCCTTTAGAGCTCATCGAGATGGTCGTTGTCACTCCAGTTCCAGTTGCCAAACCAAGGTACAGAGGATATGGACGCGGAGTGTTCAATAACAACATGCGTGGAACATAATTACAACAATCGAACGACAAGTAGTACTGGCAAGGGGATCGTGACAGCGAAAAAGGAGGCTGAAATGTCTGAGCATATAGACCTTCATAGCGGGGAAGGAATCAGAGATTGGATGAGGAAGAACGGGTTCGATATTGTTCGTGTGGAATCAGAAGATGCGCCACGTTTCTTCCAGCCGAGATTCACGCCCACATCGGGCACAACGTTCTTGTTCAGCATCGAGCATACGTATTGCACGGATGAGGGACGTCCCATGGTTTCTGTGAAAAGAATGTTCAGGGCGACAAGTGCTGAAGATGCCCTGCAACAGTATCTTCTAGAAGGGAAGGAACGTTTGTGTGGGCGTGGAGAGCAACAGGTAGGGTTCAAGTTACATGTGAAACCCGGGAGTAGCGATAAGGAAACTATAACCGTTGTTAAGCGAGAAGGCGACTAGCTCGTTCGATTACGCTCTACATGTGCTGCGGCATGCCCCTTCGACTGTCGGCGTTTAGAGGTCACTTTCCATCTCATCGTGAAATGTGTGGAATGGCCTCAAATGGCATCAATTCAGCTTCGTATGGTATAATCCCATCGGCTGTGAGTGTGGTGCTTCTGTTTAGCTAGGCTAGGATTCACTGGCTGTTCGGGGCTCCTTTGTAGGCATTTCAGCTTCTTGACAGAGCTTGGCTACCGAAGTAAATTGGCCATAGTCATGCAAAACTAGAGTAGAGCTGTGCCTTAATTCTGTCGGGCAGAGAAACAAATGGAAAAGCACCGAGTCTATGCTAAAGTTCCTAGAGATGTAAAGAAGATGCTGTTAGCAGATGAACAGGTTTTACTGGCTGTTCAACAGTCAAGGTTAAAAGCTCTGTTTACCCCCGACAGCATAATAGTGACTAATCAACGGGTCATTCGATACTCCCCATCAGGTTTTCTAGGATTACACAAAGAGATAGAGGATTATCGATATGAGAACATGGCCAACTTCAAGATCAGCAAGGGAATTATGTTCGCTACCCTCACAATAGGGCATAGATTCATGAGTGAGAGCCTTGTTTTGGACAATCTTTCCAAAGATGCCATCAGTGACATCTCAAAAATAGTGCAGGAGAATATTAGGCAGGTCAGAACTGGTACACCATCTCAACCAGTTTCATTTTCTCAGTCTGAGAACCCGTTGGAGCTGTTGAAACTCCGCTTTGCCAAGGGGGAAATAACCAGGGAAGAATTTGAGGACATGAAGCGACTATTGGAACAGTAGATATACAAGGTGAAATCTGCAGGACAACTAAGATAAGGGTCCCGGCTATTCTAGTTGACTCATCTTGGCACAACCAGCGCTATAGAGCTAAAGTGAGCGCACCAGTCCGTAAGAGTCTACTGAGAACAAGCACGGTGACAGATATGGGCTCATTTATCTCATTCGTTCCAACGCTCCTTGAAGACATCGACACCTTCTTTGAGCTGGCGCCAGTGTCTTCTGCTGATGTGGTCTATGATCTTGGATCGGGCGATGGCAGGCTGCTGTTTGCTGCGTTGGAGAAGGGGGCAGGGAAGGCCGTTGGTGTAGAGTTGGATCCTGCACACGCTCGTGAAGCTAGAGAAACAGCCAGGAAGAGGGGGCTGGAAGACAAGGTCACATTCTTGGAGGCTGATGTATTGGATGTGGATCTGGCCAATGCCACGGTGGTACTCTACTACCTATATCCGACGGCATCTGCTGCGCTGAAGCCGAAGTTCGAGTCAGAGTTCAAGCCAGGTACCAGAATTGTCATGGAGTCATTCCCTATTCATGGATGGAAGCCTGCTGGAGTAAAGGAGCATGGGAATAAGACCTTCTACCTTTACCGAATGCTGCCGGAGATAATGGATCAAGATGAAGAAGAAAGTATGTGCTGTGCATATTTCGACTGTGACCGTTAAGGTTATTGAGATAGTCAGCCTGATGTCAATGCCGCTATCCGTATCCTTTGATTGACCAACCAACCTTCAGAGTTGGTGCTTCTGCCACTGAATCAGCTCCTCTAGCCTCAAAATAGGCAACCGTAATTTCCTAGCCTGCTTAATGCTTAGAGATACTTTGGAAATGCGTGCAGCTCATATTCTACTGTTTGTAGGGAAGCTCAAAACTAGGCAAAGTGGGAAGTAGGAATTCTAGTGTATTGATAGAGGGGATATAATCAGATACGTCCGCATAGCGCCAAAAATTATCGTCCACCCGCACCTGAGGCTATTTTGACGGCAACTCTAACTTAAGAAGTGGTACAACTACTGGGGGCAGGCCACCCTTGCCTATCGTGTCTCTGATTATGCTTTGGTTCGCACGTAGGAACTTGAAAAGAGGCTCTCTGAGCCTCGAGGTAGGTTGATATCCTCGTAAGTTATTCCCCTAGATTCCTCGTAGCCAATTTCACTTAGAGTTGCCTCCATAGCCATAAGTGATTCTGCCAGTGAAGGCTTTTCCAAGGCTTGTCTTATTTTTACCAGGTCCGATTCGATCAGTTTTGTCATTCTAATAATCACCCCCTCTACTATTACCAACATCCTGCCTTAGATATCTGTAAAGTGCTGCAAGTCATTTATAACTTATCTTACCCTACTAAGTAAATAGCACAAATAGGTCAA
>JBGOWL010000176.1:0-4282 GCA_041478585.1 Dehalococcoidia bacterium
AGATTCGATTTCGTTGCCGTCAACAAGGACCAGGTTGTATATGTTAGAGAGTCTACGGACTTGACTCCTGCATTCGCACCTGCAGAGGACGAGAGGCAGAAAAAACGGAAGCCTGAAACCACGAATGGCAAATGCCTGGAGTGTGGGTATCCGGTGGTCCAGAGCCTTAGGTGGCGAGCCTATCCTGGCAGTGGCGCATTGCTTTGCAGAGCCTGCAAGTCGCCACTCCCCTAAGAGCCTGTTCGAGCAATATATCGGCAGAATTTGGAGGACAGCCGACCATAGCCAATTTTGAACGTGGCTTATGGGTTAGTCAGACAGGCTCCGAACGTCCATTGTGCTTTCCATCCGCTACCAAGATCTCCCACTCCCAACCTCTGGCCTGAGCAGATCCAACAAAGCCGAGTGAACCCGCCCATTGGAGAACACCAGGTCGCTCCTCTCTAATTGCCAGCGTTCGCCTTGAAACCCGGTCACTTCTCCACCTGCCTCACGAACCAGCAATACCCCAGGAGCAACATCCCACGGCTCGATCTTTGTCGTGAAGTACGCTTCACCCTTCCCGGCAGCTACCCAGGCCGTCTCCAAGCCGGCTGAACCAAGCTTGCGTAGATCCATCACCTTTGGATAGACCCTGCCCATGATCTCGCCCGTCCTTGCTCGGTCCTTTTCTCCACCTTCACAGTAGAAAACGTAACTCTCGCCAAGGTGAGGAACGTCCGAGACTGTGATTCTTCTTCGATTCAGATACGCGCCATCCCCCTTTTCTGCCACATAGAACTCATTGATTGCGGGTGCATATATGGCCCCCAAGACCAGATCCGATTTGTGCATCAAGGCCAAGCACACCGCAAAGAACGGGTTCCAATCAGCGAAATCGCCAGTGCCGTCCAGGGAGTCCACTATCCATAACCAATCAGCATCGCCCTTCAACAAGCCACTTTCCTCGGTCAGCAAACTGTGATCGGGGTATGTATCCCTTATCCCCTGAACAATAAGTCTATCAGCCATCTTGTCATATACGGTTGCAGCTTCCTTCGCTGAAGTCCGCAGCCTGAGCAGCTCTGGGTCTTCCCGAAAGTGCTCCATCAAGAAATCGCCAGTCCTTCGAGTGAGGTTTTCCATTACCACCTTTATCGGAGAGTATATGCTTGACAACCTTGCCCTCCTGTACCAGCATCCATACTCAATGTTGTTCTTGTCAATTCTATCACAGGTTCTGCTCCCAACCTCTGCTGCATCACGAACCTTCCAAACCCTACTGAGAAATGGAGTTGTCTGCACGTTGGTTTCGTGACGCACCAAGCAGCACATGGGCATGTTGACTTGCAGCTAAACCATGTCTTATACTTATGCACCAGTTGCCCGAGTGGCGCAACGGTAGCGCAACCGATTTGTAATCGGTAGGTTAGCGGGTTCGAATCCCCTCTCGGGCTGCGGAGGGGTGGGTGAGTGGTTAATACCAACAGACTGTAAATCTGTCGCCTAACGGCTGCGCAGGTTCGAATCCTGCCCCCTCCAGTAACAGGCTTTAGGGCAGATGTGCTAGAATTGTAAAATTGAATTGATGCCCACATAGCTCAGTTGGTAGAGCACGCCCTTGGTAAGGGCGAGGTCACCAGTTCGACCCTGGTTGTGGGCTCATAAAAGAGGAGGCTGTAAGTGGCAAAGAAAAAGTTCGAGCGAACGAAACCTCATGTCAACGTCGGGACAATCGGGCATGTAGACCACGGTAAAACGACTCTCACCGCGGCTATTACCAAAGTATTAGCCACTAAGGGTCAAGCTGACTACCGTTCCTATGACTCGATAGATAATGCGCCTGAAGAGAAGGCAAGGGGACTAACCATCCAGATCGCTCACATAGAATATCAGACCGACAAGCGTCATTATGCTCACGTCGATTGCCCTGGGCATGCTGACTACATTAAGAACATGATCACTGGCGCAGCCCAAATGGATGGAGCCATCTTGGTGGTCAGTGCCTTTGACGGCCCAATGCCTCAGACAAGAGAGCATATCCTCCTGGCACGCCAAGTGGAGGTTCCCTGTATACTCGTTGCCCTGAACAAAGTGGATCTGATGGACGACCCGGAACTGCTCGATCTGGTTGAATTGGAGGTCAGGGAGTTGCTGACCAAGTATAAATTCCCGGGTGATATCACTCCAATAGTGCGAGTCAGTGGTCTCAAAGCTGGCGAGTGTGGCTGCGGCAAGAGGGAGTGTCAGTGGTGTGGGGGGATTTGGAACCTGATGGATGCGGTGGATTCATTCGTACCCACCCCGGTGAGGGAAAAGGACAAGCCGTTCCTGATGGCTGTTGAAGACGTCTTCAGCATCAAGGGACGCGGTACTGTACCCACAGGCAGGGTCGAGCGTGGCACCATCAAGGCAGGTGATGAGATAGAAATCGTTGGCCTGGAAGAGACCAAGAAAACAGTGGTCGTCAGCCTGGAGATGTTCCACAAAACATTGGATTACGCAGAGCCAGGCGATGCTGTTGGAGTCTTGCTTCGCGGTGTAGAGCGAGACAATATCAGCAGGGGCATGGTACTGGCCAAGCCAGGCACACTCAAGCCACACACCCGCGCCGAGGCCCAGGTATATGTTCTGAGCAAAGAAGAAGGTGGAAGACATACTCCATTCTTCACAGGCTACAAACCCCAGTTCTACATCAGGACCACAGATGTCACTGGAGACATTGAACTGCCCAAAGGCGTGGAAATGGCTATGCCAGGCGATGATGTAAAGGTAGTCATTAAACTCATTTACCCGGTAGCCATGGGGGAAGGGTTGCGATTTGCCATCAGAGAGGGCGGCAGAACAGTCGGCGCAGGAGTGATTACTCAGATCATTGAATAGGGATATCAGTGGCAAAAAAGGCTGACGTTAGAGCAATCATCCACCTTGCTTGTGGCCAATGCAAGGAAAGAACATATACCACTACCAAGAACCGGAAGAGTGATCCGCAGCGCTTGGAACTGAAGAAATATTGCCCCCGCTGTCGCAGTCATACAGTACACAAGGAGACCAAATAGTGGTCACCAAAAAGGCCACTGCCACCAAGGGGTTGGGCTCAAGATTCAACTTCTTTGCCAACATCATAGCCGAGTTGAGGAAGGTAACCTGGCCTACGAGGCAGGAAGCGATAAGATTGACCATAATGGTGCTTGCTGTCTGCGCCGTAGCAGGTGTCTTCCTCGCGTTAGCAGACTACGGTTTTACTGAACTGGTGAAAAGGTTCTTCTTCCCTCCTGGCTGATAAGCTATGGAAGACAAGGGCGTTAACAGCGATCAGAGAAGATGGTACATGGTACATACTCACACTGGGCGTGAGAATCAGGTTGAAGTTAATTTGAACCAGCGTATCAAGTCAATAGACGCAGGGCAAGATGTCTTCCAGGTGATGATACCCAAAGTGGAGGAAATCGAGATAAAAGAGGGGCAGAGGCGGATCGTAGAAAAAAAGCTGTACCCCGGTTATGTTCTTGTGCAAATGAACATGAATGATGGTAGCTGGAACTTGGTTCGCAACACGCCGGGGGTCACCAGCTTTGTGAGCACTCAGGATGATCAAGGCAAGCTCATTCCCGCCCCCTTGGAGGATGAAGAGGTAGATGGTATCCTGGAGAGAGCAAAGGCTGGAACACCCAAAGTCAAGGTTGGCCTCAGCAAGGGACAGAGCGTCCGCATTACCGACGGCCCATTCGTCGACTTCGCTGGGCTGATCGACGAAATCTATGCAGAGAAGGGCAAGGCGAGAGTGTTAGTATCTTTTTTTGGGCGGGAAACGCCCGTCGAACTTGATTTTCTACAGATAGAGAGATTGTAAAGATGGCAAAGAAGGTAAAGGCAATCATCAAACTACAGTTACCAGCGGGAAAGGCCACACCAGCCCCTCCCGTAGGGCCAGCGCTTGGACAACACGGCGTCAACATAATGGCCTTCTGTAAGGAGTATAACGAGCGCACGTCATCCCAAGAAGGCAGTGTCATTCCGGTCGAGATCATGGTGTACGAGGATCGTTCATTTTCATTCACCATGAAAACACCACCAACCACTGATCTGTTGAGAAAGGCATTGGTGGTAGAGAAGGGAAGCGGTACTCCGGGGACAACAATCGTTGGCAAGCTGTCCGCAGATAAGGTACGGGAAATCGCCAAGATCAAGATGAGGGACCTCAATACGACCGACCTTGAGAAGGCTACCCGCATCGTCGAAGGCACAGCACGCAGCATGGGAATCGAGTGTGAATAGCTATGGCTAAGCATGGCAAGAAGTA
>JBGOWL010000120.1:0-5517 GCA_041478585.1 Dehalococcoidia bacterium
CACGAAGAGATGGCCAAGCTGCTGCGGAAGAAGTCTCAACTGGTGCTGGCTTTTGGAGCCTGTGCCTGTTTTGGCGGAACGCCCGGACTGGCGAACCTCAGGACGAAGGAAGACATCTTTGACTGGGTCTATCGGGATGCCCCGACGGTGGTTAATCCGAAGGGCAACCGACCTCAACCCAAGTTCAGTACGGATGGCAAAGAACTGACGCTGCCGGAGTTCTATGATCAGGTATATTCGCTGAAGCAAATCATCGACGTGGACTACTATCTGCCAGGGTGCCCGCCTCCTCCCGATCTGGTGCTCAATGCCGTGATGGCCGTGCTTGAGGGCAAGCTGCCACCCAAGGGTTCGACGCTTGCTCCGCACAAGGCACTGTGTGATACCTGCCCGCGGAACAAGACCAAGCCGAGCAGGGTTGGCATAAAGAATATCAAAAGGGTTCATGAGGTCGAAGCTGAGGCGAACACCTGTTTCCTGGTACAGGGAATACTCTGCCTGGGGCCGGCAACACGTGGTGGCTGCGGGGAAGCGTGCATAAACATAAATCTGCCGTGCAGGGGTTGTTTTGGCCCTGTTGAGGGTGTGGAAGACTCCGGGGCGAAATTTGTATCTGCTTTGGCGGCGCTCATTGATGTAGAGAGCGAAGAGGACACAAAAAGGGTTATTGACGGGATAGATGACCCCGTTGGCTACCTGTACCGCTTTACCATGCCAACCTCTATTTTGAGGAAGAAGAGAGTCTAAGCAAGATTGAGGAGCAGTGAAGTATGGCTAGCAAACTGACAATAAACCCGATTACCAGACTTGAAGGGCACGGGAAGATCGAGATCTTCCTGGATGACAAAGGGAATGTGAAGGATACCTACTGGCAGGTAGTGGAGCTGAGGGGGTTTGAGAGGTTCTGCCTTGGCAGGCCTGCTGAAGAGATGCCGAGAATCGTTCCGAACATATGCGGTGTTTGCCCCACGCCGCACAACATGGCGGCCACGAAAGCGCTGGATGACCTTTACAGCGTCGAACCGACGCCCACGGCCAAACTGGTGAGACAGCTTCACTACAATGCGTTCTATGTGGAGGACCACTATATCCACTTCTTCTTCCTCTCGGCACCGGACTTTGTGGTGGGGCCGGACAGCGATCCTGCGGAGAGGAACATTGTTGGGGTGATCAATAAGGTCGGGCTGGAGATCGGCGGGAAAGTCATTGACATAAGAAAAAGGTGCCGGGAGATCATCAAGCTCATTGCCAGCAAGCCAGCTCACCCGGAAGGCGGATTACCTGGAGGGGTTCCGAGGGGAATCACCGTGGAAGAGAGGAAATGGATAAGGGAGACTGCTGACGATACTGTTGAGTTCGCCCAGTTTGCCTTGAAGCTGTTCAAGGACGTTGTCCTGGATAACAAGAAGTACCTTGATCTTGTGCTTAGCGATGCCTATAAGCTGCAGACCTATTACATGGGCATGGTTGATGAGGACAAGAAAGCAAACTTCTACGAGGGCAAACTGAGGGTGGTGGATCCTCATGGGAAAGAGTGTGCCCTGTTCGATCCGCGGGACTACGTTGACTATATGGGTGAATGGGTGGAACCCTGGACATATATCAGATTGACCCATCTGAGGAAAGTAGGCTGGAGCGGCTTGATCGAAGGGGACGGCACGTCGCTGTACCGTGTTGGCCCGTTGGCTAGATTGAACGTGGCTGAAGGGATGGCCACGCCCCTGGCTCAGAAGGAATATGAGCAGATGTTCGGCACTCTTGGCGGGAAGCCAAGTCACCATACGCTGGCTTTCCACTGGGCAAGACTGATCGAAGCGCTTCAGGCTGCAGAGGATATGCAGAGGATTGCCAATGATCCTTTGCTGACGGGTAAGGACATACGGAATATGGACCTGAAGCTGAAGAAAGTGGGCATAGGTTGCGTGGAAGCGGCCCGGGGAACACTGCTCCACCACTATGAGACTGACGATCGCGGGCTGATCACGAAGGTCAACCTGATTGTGGCCACGCAGCACAATGCGGCGCCCATATGTCTATCGGTGAAGAAGGCCGCTGCTGCGTTTGTCAAGGGCCACGATGTCAAGGAAGGCATGCTGAACATGGTGGAAATGGCTTTCAGGGCCTATGACCCCTGTCTTGCCTGTGCCACGCACACGCTGCCGGGCCAGATGCCGCTGGAGATAAACATAAGGGACAAAGACGGCAGGGTGATCCGCACGCTGTCGAGGCCCTAGATCCAGAGCATTGACTTACATTAAGGTATTGAAGGAAACCTGGTATCCTTGATCTTGAGCTTTGGGGATACCAGGTTATTTTTGTTCCCATTGACTTGCTCCGCGGGAGCCCGATTCGTATAATAGCCTTCGACAGGACTTGTCCGAAGCGAATAACATGGGAAGGAGAAGCGAATGAGTATACAGGCCATTCTGGATAACGCAAGACGCGAAAAGAGGGTGCTCCTCACTGAGGTCGAATCCAAGCAGGTAATTGAGGAGGCAGGCATAAACGTGGTTAAGGCAAAGCTGGCCAGATCCACTAAGGAGGCTGTTGCCGTGAGCAAGGAATTTGGGTTTCCCGTAGTGCTCAAGGTCGCCTCGCCCGATATTGTCCACAAAAGTGACATAGGCGGGGTGAAGGTGGGACTGACCAATGCCACGCAGGTAAGCAAGGCCTACAGGGAAATCATGACCTCTGTGAAACAGAAAGAACCCAAGGCCACTATTCATGGTGTCTCGGTGCAGCCCATGGCCAAGCCGGGGGTGGAGATAATCATAGGAATGTCCAAGGACCCTCAGTTTGGGCCGGTGATCATGTTTGGCCTTGGCGGGATACTGGTAGAGATTCTGAAGGACGTGTCTTTCAGGATTGTTCCTCTGGCCAAGAGAGATGCCAGGGAGATGATACGGGACATAAAAGGTTACCCTGTGCTTGAGGGATACCGCGGTCAGCCGCCGTCGGATGTTGCCGCCCTGGAGGATATGATCCTGAAGGTCTCGGCTTTTGTGGAGCGGACTCCAGTGATAAAGGAGCTTGACCTCAACCCGGTATTCGCCTACAAGGACGGGGCCATAGCAGTTGATGCCAGGATAGTGCTCGAGGCTGATGCGCCCAAATGAGCCGGCGCGGGAGCTACCAGAGATGGTGGCCGCTTGTAGTTGCCCTTCTGGTCGTAGCCTTGCTCAGCGGCAGTGCAGTGCTTATCTACAGGCACGCCTCTCGAGCCAGACCCGTTGAAATAGACATCTCCTCCTCTACTCCAGTATCACCGATGGAGATCTACCTCAGTGGTTCGGTGGCCAGCGAAGGCATCTATACCTTCAGCCCGGACACCAGTCTTGAAGATGTGTTGCAGAGGGCTGGTGGTGCAACCGACACCGGGGAGCCAATCAGGGTAAAGGTGTATGTGGTGCCTGTTGATGAAAGTCCGTTTGGGCAAACCCAGGATACGCAGGATACAAAGGTCAATATCAATACTGCTTCAGCACAGGAACTGGAGACGCTGAGCGGCATTGGGCCCGTGAAAGCTCAAGCTATCGTTGACTATCGAAACGAAAACGGATTCTTTCGAACTGTCGACGAATTGATCAATGTGCCAGGCATTGGCTCCAAGACCCTGGAGGGAATAAGGGACCAAATCAGTCTTGTGGACTGAACTGAGGACTTGTCCTTGGGTTGACACCAAGTGGGACTAAGGAGTCGGTACAGGGTTCAATATCCAGTGAGAGACTTCTACAGCAGCCTGAGGAACATGTCCAGTGAAGCCAGTCTCCCTTAGTATTTCCTGGATCCTCGGCATCTATCTTGGCTCGCTGACTCTATCACCTCTCCATTATTCTCTACTCCTTTCAGTATTCATCCTTGTTTTGCTGGTTGCTGTGATATGGCGGAGCAAGGGCCTGGCCCTCTGGGGAGGATTGTGCCTTATTGTTCTCCTGGGAGGTATTGGCTGCTACCACTGGCGAGCCAATGAGCCGACGCTTGAGGCTTTCAACAATCGGGGAACGGTAGAGATGAGAGGCGAAGTGGTCAGGGACCCTGAGTTTGCTGACGGTGTGACGAAGCTCACCTTCTCTGCTCAGGAAATATGGGTGGGTGATGAGTGGGAAGAGGTTGCAGGCAAGGTGCTGATCAAGACCACGATTCTGCCTGCCTACAGTCTAGGTGAGTTGCTTGAAGTCAGGGGAGAACTCAGATCGCTATCAGAGGTTGAGGACCCCGAATACAGGGCTTATCTGGACCGTCAGGGCTTTTGCTCCACGCTAGCCTATCCTGAGATCAACTTCCTGGAAAGAGGGTGGCTCTTTGGGTTGAGGAATCGCCTGGCCCAATCTCTTTCGTCCGCCTTAGCTGAACCACAGGCATCGCTGGGCGAAGCACTTCTGCTCGGCATTCGCAGCCATATCCCTGATTCGCTCAGGAGTGACTTCTATCAAACGGGGACGGCCCATCTTCTAGCTATTTCGGGATTCAACATAGCGATCATCGGTGGCATGGTTTTCGTCGGTGCAGCCTGGCTTTTTGGCAGGCGTCGGCCAACATACATTCTGCTAGCTCTGGCCAGCGTCTGGTTCTACGCTTTGCTCACCGGCATGCAGCCGCCGGTATTTCGGGCAGCCATTATGTTCAGCCTGTTTCTGGTCTCCCTGTGGTTGGGCAGGCCGGGCAGCGCTATGCCGTCCCTGACGCTTGCGGCGGCGATAATGGTGGGCATCAGCCCTTCTGTGTTGTGGGATGTGTCCTTCCAACTAAGCTTTGTGGCAGTGGCGGGGCTGGTATTGCTTTACCCTGCGTTTCGGCAGTGGGGAAGAAGGGTTGTGGCAAGAGAACCCGACGCGGGTTCATCGGCTTTGAGGCCGGTCATAGATGGCACTGCCCTCAGTTTGGCGGCGATCATGGCTACGTTGCCGCTGACTGTCTATTACTTTGGATCTGTTTCCCTGTTTGCTCTGCCTGCCACCCTTCTTGTTTCACTCTTTATGCCCGGTGCACTCCTGTTGACAGCTATAACCGCATTGCTGGGTCTTTTTGCTCCCACATTGGCCTGGTTTGTGGGGTGGTCGGCCTGGTTTTTCCTCAGTTGCATGATTCAGTTGGTCGACGGCTTCGGCTCTGTGGGATTTGGGTTGCTTTCGGCTGGTGCAGTACATGGCGGATGGGTTTGGGGGTATTATGTGGTGCTAGTCATGATTATTTTGCGGAAGCAGGTGGCCGTGGCCTTTTCAAGGTTGGGCGGTTATGGACGGACATGGCTGAGTGTGCTGGCTGAGCTCATTCACAGACTTCGCAAGAAATGGGCTGTGGGACTGCTTGTGGTGTCTATCTCTCTGGTGTGGGTAGCTGTTCTGTCCGCGCCTGGCGAGCGGCTTGAGGTCAGCTTCTTTGATGTAGGTGAGGGAGATGCTATTCTGATGTAGGGCCCTCAATGTGCCCTACATTTAGGGGTATCGCGCCTTCGATAGCCAGACTGCCATCATCATCCAGCCAAACAGTCACGTCTAGCGCGTCAAGTGCAAGGCG
>JBGOWL010000284.1:0-2694 GCA_041478585.1 Dehalococcoidia bacterium
AGGTCACATGCAATGAGAAGAACAGTGATATTTGGAGAAAACATGCCATCCTGACGAATGATATGCATACTCCCTTTTTGTTCACTGCTTCTCAATTGTCGTGGTTTGTCCCAGATGCCGTTGACAGACTATAGCAATCAATGCTATATTGATCGCGACCCTAGGCAGTCGAACCAGCTGCAAAAGGCAAGAAATCGCCGGTGAGGATCGAGTGGGCGAGGGACCCGGAAGGCGGAGACACCAAGGAGGCTGGAGAGGTTACCTGGGGTCTGTGTTTATGTTGCAGTGTCCCCTTCTTTCGCTTCCTGCCTAACCAGGGCTATGAACGGCAGATTGCGATACTCCTCACGGTAGTCCAATCCGTAACCAACCAGAAACTCATCGGGGACTTCGAATCCAACATAGGCTAGTGGGACATCCGTCAGTCGGCGCACTTTCTTATCCAAGAGCGTGCAAACGGCCAAGCTGGCAGGGTAACGCGCCCCCAGGTGAGCCAGTACGAAGCTCAGTGTCATGCCGGTGTCCACGATATCCTCCACCAACACCACATGGCGACCGGCCGGCTTCACATCCAGGTCTTTCGTGATCTGCACCGCCTCCCCACCACTCTCCCCCCCATAGTAGGAAAGCGCCATGAAATCGACATCCGCGGAGACTTCCAAGTAGCGCATCAGGTCTGCCATGAAGCACAACATCCCCCGCAGCACACCCACCAGCAAGATGCGGCGTCCTTCGTAGTCCTGGGATATTTCCTTGGCCAACTGGCGCACCCTCGTCTGAATCTGATCAGCGCTGAAGAGTATCCGTCCCACACCCTCAGTCTTGGCGCCGGCAAGAGGCCCATGCCCATACTTGGCTAGCAGGCGGTCATAGTCACGGCGAGCCAGAAGCTTGATCTTGGTATCCGGATAGAGTTCTCGTAATCGGCGAACCTTGCGGTTCTTCTCACTCGTCAGACCCGGTTTCAAAGTGGTCATCTCGATGTACAGGTCAAGGCCAGGCAGATAGAAATCAGGCGTAAACATCTCAGTAACCCTGTCTCCTTCCCATTCGAGCATGAAGGAGCGCGGCTCGTAGACCCACTCGATCTGGTAGAAATCGAGAAGCCGCGCAAAATCTTCCTCGCTGGGATGGGCAAAAGAGACCGATCTTATGGGGGATCGCACAGCAGGGCGACGTGGGGTGGTCTTGGTTTCTGTTGACACAGAGCCTTCAGCCGGGACCAAGGTGCTGCTGGATTCAAGAGCAGTAGCGGCCAAGTTGGCTACCGTGATGAGATACTCTTCTTCCGCTGCCGTGAACTCGCGGCGTATGCGATTGTAAGCACGCAAGCTCCCCACTACCTTTCCCCGACACATCACCGGCACACCGATTATGGATGATATCCGTTCCCGCCTTGCCATCTCACCGAACTGGATCCTGGGGTCACTTGCCGTGTCAACTACTGCCGCCGTCTTTCCCTCCATCACCTCAGGCAAGCTCTTATCCGCCTCAACCAGACCTGCTCTGAGATAGCGATCGCTGAGACCATACGTGGCAGCACGGATGAGCTTCTTCCTCTTCGCATCCAGGAGCATCAGGGAGCAACCTCGGACGCCTAGAGATCGGCTGGCTATCTGCACCAGGCAATTGAGTTTCTCGGCAGCTGTCAAACTCGAATTGAGTGCTCCCGCCATCTCGCTGAAGGATTTGTTGAGAACAATTGCCTGTCTGCCCATACGTCGGTCACCTCCTGCTGCGCGAGACTAACTGGCTGAAGACGCCAATCCCCCGAGACCCTTGACTTCACTGTGCGTCTGGGATATCCCGATGAGGAAGGCACACCTCCTAGTGTAGCGCATCTCAAATACCGTTATGTGTCGGACGATGCCAACCTCAAGCCGTTTGGACGGACGGCTCAGCCGAGAGCTTCCTGTAAGTCGCCTCTAACTAACGAACCGTTGGAGACACCACACCAGACGTGCAGAAAACACCTGAACGAACTAACCAACTGAGGCCAAACGGGGAATGCCATGACAGACTGAGATGCCAAACCAGCGTCCGCCTCCACTCCAGTACAAGGCCATTGTATGCCACTCCTGCGTCACATTCAACCATCAGCCATCTTGCGCTTCAGCACGTGGCGGCATGGCATTGCTGTGCGATAGCGGCCAGTCTGGCAAAACAGATGAGCGCACCAGCCAGTGACTTGGCTGCAATTGGATGGTATTGCGCCTGTGGGTATTGGGTATAATGTGACTGAAGAACGGAATCGAGTGACATTGCTGTGGAGCTCGTTTAAAACGAGCTCATCGCTGGTTGAAGAGGGTCTTACTCCGTTGGACTCCAATATGTCGTCAAGAGTCAGTTCCCGAGCATCTTGCGTCATCTACTTGCAGCAGCGTATTATGGCACTAGCCACTTGGGTCATGAAACTTGACCGGTTGTGTCTTTCTATATCTACGGCTGACCTCAGAGAATGTTGTTGCCGATCTGTAACAGTTTTGTAATAATGTCTCTTGTGCTTTGCAGAGACTTGGCGTGCCAATTCGCATTCTGAGAGATCGGGAATGTGGTCTCGGTTAGTGCGATATGAAGGGAAGGTGAACGATGAGAAAGAAAATCGGCGTTGCCCTCTGCGTCCTCGGAGTGCTCCTGGCGATCTTTGGCATTATCTGGATTACTGCTATCTGGCCCAGCCTGGCCAAGGTTCCC
>JBGOWL010000236.1:0-3323 GCA_041478585.1 Dehalococcoidia bacterium
CCTCGGTTTTTCCGCTGCCAGTGACACCGTGTAGCAGAAACACCACCGTGCCATTTCCTCGTGGCTCTCTCAGAGCAGCGCGAACCTGGCTCAAAGCCGCTTCCTGTGCTACAGTGGGGACAGGAGGTACACTGGGCAGGAAGACGCGATCCAGAAGAGGGTCGCGCCAAACGTGGACATCTTCAATGACAATCAGGCCCTTGACCTGCAATGCCCTGGCAGCAGCAGCAGCGCGGCCGACCTCTCCTTCGGCTTCCTTCAGAGAAACAGAGCTTCGTCTACCCGCCAGGAATTTGAGGAGGGCCGCCTGTTTCGGTGCTCTATGTGCCAGGCATTCTGCTGCCTCCATGGCCGCATGAGCATCAGCTACCAAACGTAGATAGGCCAGAACCTTTGGCCTGACCCGCACCCTTTCCAGTTCCTGGCTCTTGGTCACCAGTCCCTTGCCAACAAGTTGCCTCAATACCAGGCTGGTCTTCTTCTTGCCCAGGACCTTCTCTACCAACCTCTGTGTCACCTTCCCCTCCTTCTCCAGGAGTGTCAACAGCTGCCTCTCTTTAGAGGTAGGAGAGACGGAGGACGCAGATGCAGGACACTCCGGAGCAACATGGAAAAAGGTGACTAACCTTCGCTCGAATCCTGGCGGCAGCATCAAGGCGACGGCATCGAAGAAAGGAGACAGATAGTAATCACTTATCCAGCGTGCCAGTTCGATCTGAATGGGTGAGAGCAGTGGACGGGGATCAATAACACCGACTATGTCTCTTGTCTCTTCAACCTCAGGATAGTCGGCTAACTGTAAGACGATACCTTGAAGGACCTTGGGCCCGAAGGGAACCCATACGGCTTGTCCGACAACGGGATTGAGAGACGGCGGAATACTGTAGCTAAAGGTTCGACGCTGAGCTACCGGTGAGTTTACAGCAACCTCGGCATAGCCCATGTCTCCCTTTCCATTCTGCTATTCCGGCGCCTTTTCCCCTTCCTCTAGTCCTGGTTGCACTTCCAACAACTCTGGTTGATCTTCTATGCTGATCTCTTCTCCCACCAGCAACTCCTGCCCCACTACTTTGGCCTTGGCCTTCAACTTGGCACGGGTGGCCTTGCTGCTGAGACCGCGCAGATAAAAGAGTCGGGCCCGTCTTACGTCTCCGTGCTGTACCACTTCTATCTTCTCTACGTACGGGGAATTCAGGAAGAATGTTCGCTCCACCCCTATGCCATACGCCACTTGCCTTACCGTGAAACTGGCATTGTTGCCACCCTTCCGCATCCTAATGATCACACCGTGGAAGATCTGAGTGCGCTCCTTCTCTCCCTCTTTGGCTTTAACACTCACCTTCACTCTGTCGCCAGGATGAATCGGAGGAATATTCGGCCTTCGTTTGCTCTCTACCAGCCACCTAATATCGTTGCTCAATTGAACCCCCTTCTTGCCCTTATTCTATCTACCAGCTTCTTCTCCTCTTCAGACAAAACGGCCTTTGCCAGGAGATCAGGCCGACGAAGTAGAGTGCGCTCAATAGCTTCCTCGCATCGCCATCTGGCAATTTCCTGGTGGTTTCCCGAGAGCAATACCTCCGGCACTTCCCACCCTCTATACACACGAGGTCGAGTATACTGCGGGTATTCCAGGAAACCCCTGGCATAAGAATCGTTCTTCGCTGATTGCTCCGACCCCAAAACGCCGGGTAGCAACCTGACCACAGCATCCACTACTACCATGGCCGCCAGCTCACCGCCGGTGAGCACATATTCGCCAATGCTGATCTCATCCGAAACCAGATTCTGCCTGATCCTCTCATCCACCCCTTCATAGTGCCCACAAATAAGAATCAGGTTTCTTTGCTTTGACAACTCCAGAGCAATCTGATGACAGAAGAGCCTCCCCTGCGGAGTTAGTAGAACAACCGGAACGGTATCCTCATCCATAAGCTGCTTTATCGACTCCACTGCCTCGAAAATAGGCTCTGGCTTCAGCACCATCCCCTCCCCACCACCAAAAGAGTAATCATCCACAGTGTGATGCCTGTCGTGTGCATAGTCCCGAAAATTGTGAATGTATATGCTCACTGCACTCCGATCAACTGCCCTTTTGACAATGCTCTCGCCGAACGGGCCATCGAACATCTTTGGAAACAGGCTGAGTATATCGATGCGCATGCTGTCTCGCTCGCCCTTCCTAACTCTGGGCACACTCGGCCGCTTGTCCTCGAACGGTCTCCAGGGCATGAGGGAGAGCAGGCAATATGGCTCCAAGACATTCCTTTACTGCCTTAGGGCTGCCAGGTAGATTGATAATCAGGGTTCTCCCACGGATCCCAGCTACAGCTCGGCTCAGCATGGCCAGAGGAGTGTACTCGAGACTCTGTGCCCGCATCGCCTCGCCAAAGCCAGGAACAATCCTATCAACTATGTCAAGAGTAGCTTCAGGGGTCACGTCTCTCGGTGCCAGCCCAGTGCCTCCTGTGGTAAGTATCAGATCCACACCCTCGTCAGCCCATTCCTTGAGTTTATCTGAAATCGATTCCCGTTCGTCCGGCACAATCTCATAGTTCGTGTTCTGAACCCCGAGGGAAGCCAGGCACTGCTGGATGACCTTACCACTTTCATCCACACGCTCTCCCCTCGACCCCTTGTCACTCACCGTGAGAACGCCAACAGTAAACATGAAATCCTCGTCGCAATTCGCAACCTCTAATCATACCATAGCGAGTCCCTACTGCAAAAGCTTGCGCTGCAGAAGCTTCCTGTGCTATCTTGTGCGGTGGCCAGAGAGTGCGGCTGGAGGAGCAGTGCCAAGAAAATATGACGTAGTCATCGTCGGTGGAGGGCCGGCAGGCATATTCGCCGCCCTGGAGCTGTCCAGAGCCCCAGGATTGAAAGTTCTTCTCCTGGAGAAAGGCAAGGACCTGGACAATCGCAATTGCCTTGTCTCACACAAGGATATCAACTGCCTTTCGTGCGCCCCGTGCAGCCTGGTCAGCGGATTTGGAGGAGCTGGAGCCTTCAGCGATGGCAAGATGACGCTCTCCCCACACGTGGGAGGACACCTTAAGGAATACCTGGGCGAGAAGGAAACGTGCGACCTTATCCGCCATGTGGATAGTATCTATCTCCAATTCGGGGCAACCGACAGGCTATATGGCGTTGGCGAGAAAGTGGAGCAATTCTCTCGAAGGGCAAGCATGGCAGAACTGCGCCTCACTCCGGTGCCCATTCGACATCTGGGGACAGAGCACTGTCGCGATATCATCAACGCAATGCAGAAATCGCTTTCCGCTAAGGTGGAGATTCAAGTAGAGAAGACAGGCTCTGCCATC
>JBGOWL010000060.1:0-7620 GCA_041478585.1 Dehalococcoidia bacterium
CAGCCCCTGGCTGTTCTGTGCCTTGACAGAGAAGTAGTAGGTTGTTCCAATGCTGAGATTCAAGCCTGTTTTGGTCACCCCGGTGTCTGTTCCCATTGAGGTCCAGTCCATCACGTCGTTGCCTCCGGCTGAGGTACCTATGGCATACTGGTACTCGACAATCTCGGACTCGGGGTCAGATGAAGTCCATGTTGCATGAAGCTGGGTCAGATCTGTTGTGGAATCTCCATCGTCAGTAACCACGGGCGTTGTCGGTGGAGTGGTATCGGGGGCAGGTACAGTGGCGGTAGTGAAGGTGAAGTCTGCCGATAGAGCCTCATTACTGGAGGCATCCGTTGATTTCACCCTGTAATGATAGGTAGTTCCGGCGGTAAGGCCAGTCAGGCTGACACTGTGGCCGGTCACCAGGTTGGTATCTATGGTAGTAGCTGAGCCATAGCTTGCCGTCGGGCCGTACTCCACCTGGCTGGTGGCTGCCTCACCGGTGGTCCAGGTGATGGTGGCACCGGTCGTGGTGATGTTGGTGGCGCTCACTTGAGAGATCACCGGCGCGGTGATATCCAGGGTGGTGAAGGTGTAGTCCTCTGAGTAAGCCCAATTGATCGAGGCATCCCGCGATTTCACCATGTAGTGATAGGTGGTGTTGGAAGTCAGGCCGGTCAGATTCATGCTGTGGCTGGTCACCGGGTTCGCGTCCAGCGGGGTAATTTCGCCGTAGCTCGCGCTCGTGCCGTACTCCACCTCGCTGGTGGCTGGCTCATTGGTAGTCCAGGTGATGGTGGCGGTGGTGGCGGTGATGTTGGTGGCTGTCACGCCAGAAATCACCGGTGCAGTAGCATCAAGAGTATCGAAAGTGTAGTCTCCCGATTGAGCCGGATTGCCCGAAGCATCTGCCGAGATCACCCTGTAGTGATAGGTGGTGTTGGAAGTCAGGCCGGTCAGGTCAACGCTGTGGCTGATCACCAAGCCGAACACGGTCGTGGTTGAGCCATAGCTTGGCTGGATGCCATACTCCACCTCGCTGGTTGCCGCCTCATCAGTAGTCCAGGTGATGGTGGCACTGGTGGCGGTGATGTTGGTGGCTGTCACGCTGGAAATCACCGGTGCTGTAACATCAAGAGTATCGAAGGTGTAGTCTGCCGATTGAGCCGGATCGCCCAAAGCATCTGCCGAGATCACCCTGTAGTGATAGGTGGTTTGGGAACTGAGGTCGGTCAGACCCGCGCTATGGCTGGTCACCAGGGTCGTGTCCAAGGTCGTAGTTGAGCCATAGCTGTCGCTCGTGCCGTACTCCACTTGGCTGGTCGCATTCTCGCTCGTGGTCCAGATGATGGTGGCACTCGTCGCGGTAATATCGGTGGCTGTCACGCTGGAAATCACCGGTGCATTGACAGCAAGACCAGTGCTTGAGCCCGTGTAGGCATCAGATGCGGAAACGCCGGTGTCCCCGTCATTGGCAACAAAATGAGCTGCGGCCATCGGCGTCACTGCGTCGTCTTTGTGGACAAGGCCAGAGACTGATCCGGAAGCGAGCACGGCGAACGCCGTGGCAGCAACGCCCCCGATGCACATTATGACAAGGGTCACCACAGCAACAGTCTTGATCAGACTACGCACGCCTATCTTCACTCGTTTGATTTATCTCGACATCCAGACACGTGGCGATCAAGGGCCCGTTGACCCCGATCACCACCATGTTCCACAGCTTCACCGCCACACCCAGAACTGTCTCTGCCGCGCAGAGATATTATACCATTATTCCTTCTTCTCCTTCTTCAGCGCTACCAGCAATAGGAGACAAGCACATTTCCAGAGATGCGAGGAGGGCTGCTTGTTCATACCTGTTCTGCCCTTCTCTTTTGCGTTACTGGAATAGATGTCTGAATCCTAGAAGAGTCGAGAATAGAGCGATAGCGAAGATTCTGTGAGCCAAGATTTTGCAGGTAGCTTGGCTGACCCCTACGCCCATACGGTGATGACGACGGCCGTTATTGGGGTTAGAAGGGAGAAGAAGCCCGTATGCCACCCAATAGTCCGTCCAAGACGATCTGCAGACCATGCCACCCCAACCTCAGCTTGGATAGAAACGGGCTAGTGTCGAAAGGCTTATGGAGGGAGTCCTACAGCTCAAGAAGCCCATCCAAACCGATGTGTTTCTCTGTGCCCCTGAGAATCACCTTCTTCTAGTGCAGTGATTCCACAGTGACAGAAGTCGCATACTGCGTACCGATGGACGAGTAAAATTTGGCAATATTGAGGTGAGCAGATGTGTTACTGGCATGAAGGCGCGGGGCCCTGGATGGTGGTAGGTGGAGTGCTGATGTTCCTCTTCTGGGCAGGAGTGATCGGCCTGGTTATCTGGGGTATTGCGAAACTGGCAAGGTATTCCCACAACGATAATGGCGCTTTGGCGATAGCCAGAGAGCGCTATGCCCGAGGAGAGATCAGCAAAGAGGAATTCGACCGGATCAAGAAAGACCTGTCGTAGCCTGCTCTAAGGCGCAATTTCGAACTGTCGGCTGCATAACGAGCCTTCGCGGCCGGTTCGATCATAGGAGAGGCGGCCGAGAGAATGGTCAACAGGGGCCTGGTGAGGTGGAGTATGTCTTTGGCTGATAGGGAGTACATGAGGAGAGAACATCCCGCTGCTTGTACCCCCGTCTCTTGTGAGAAGATAAGGGGAAGCAGGTTGCCCAGAGGTTGTTAGGGAGATTCCGGACATGGGTGCGGTAGGCTGTGACAACGCCCTGGTAACCTGATCATGTGGTACTCTCTGGAACTTCGCTTCACTGTCGATGCGCAGAGAGAAATGACAGATGTGGAGGTGATCATATGAGGAAGTTGAAGTATGCTGTTATTGTCCTGTTGGTCGTAGGTCTAGTGGCCACTGGTGTGACCATTACCCTTATAAACGGGACCAACAATCATCAGATCAACGCGGCTGGGTCACCCATCAACACCAGTTGGAATCCGGTCTACGTAGACGACCAAGTAGAAACACCTCTAAGCAAAGCCGATCTGGTGAAGGAGATCTCCCCAGCAGTGGTCTCTATCACCACTCAGACTCTAAGCTACAACGTTTTCCTGCAACCCGTTCCCCAGAGCGGCGCTGCGAGTGGAGTCATCATAGACCCCAACGGGTACATAGTGACCAACAATCATGTGGTTGACGGCGCTGAGAGCCTCAAGGTCACCCTAAACGATGGGCGCAGCTTCAATGCCGTCAAATGGGCTGGCGACTCGGCAACAGACCTGGCAGTGGTGCAGATCCAACCGGGAGGAGATGTGCCTTATGCCCACTTTCTCAGCAACTCGCTGGAGAAGATAGGGTTGCTCGAAGATGTAGTGGCAGTGGGGAATGCCCTGGCGCTTCCCGGAGGACCGACGTGGACTGAAGGGGTGGTCAGCTACCTGGGGCGATCTATTCAGGAGTCCAATGGTGTGGTTCTCGATGACCTCATCCAGACCGACACTGCCATCAACCCCGGGAATAGCGGAGGCCCCTTGGTGAATATGGCAGGCCAGGTAGTAGGTATCAACACTGCAATTGCCTCCGGAGCAGAGAATATTGGATTTGCCATCAGCACAGATGCAGCCATATCCACGGTGTATTCCCTGGTGACCAAAGGCTCTGTGGTTTCCGCTTGGCTCGGGGTAAGCACCCTCACCGTCAATCAGACCATCAAGACGCAGTACGGACTGTCGGTTGACTATGGGGCGCTAGTTGTTCAGGTGGTTTTAGGAAGCCCGGCGGACAACGGGGGACTGAGGTCCGATGACGTCATCGTCAAGCTGGATGATGTGGAGATAAGGGATAGCCAAGGGCTGGGAACCGCGATACAAAGCCACAGTCCAGGTGAGAGGGTGAGGATCAGTTATGTGCGGGGGCACTCGAACCTGACCACCGACGTTACCCTGGGTCAAAGACCATCTACGTGACGGGAGAATCACCCGAACAGGCCCAGAACCCCGACGGTTTGTCCGCTGACTCCGGACTATGATAGGTCATCGTGTTGAGTGTTCTGCTAGGAGGGTCCCGGCATGACGAAGAAGATTTCCATTCCGGCCTTTGCTGGCAGCCTGAGAAAGGCCTCATACAATAGAGCCCTTCTGTCTGCGGCTATGGAATCGGTCCCCTACCCGCCCTAACGCGGTCTGCACCGAAGTATGATAGGTTGACGATAGCCTCTGGCTTTCATACATGAGCCCCCGGCCAGTTTTTCAATCGATTTTCCAGATGATAACTGGACGACCTTTGCTCCCCTGTCACATGTTTGTGCCACACCGTTTAGAGCGATATACTTTCCAAGTAGGCAGCGTAATTATGAAGTGAGCAAAGGCATTTATGAGAGGTGATCTATTGAAGGTTTGTGTAGCCGTCCTAGTCGGCTTCTTGCTCTTTGGAGCGGTACTTTCTGCCGAGGCCTTGCCCGCTAAGGCCTTGCCTGCCGAGGCAAGTGTGCTCCCCAAGTACGGAGGGGATGCCAATCCCACTGGCAATCCCATTGGGGGAGGTGCTGGTTACAGCGAGATCATTACCAGTGGTGACTACACCTGTGCAAATAAGAGAGAGTTCTTGGCAGCATTAGCCATAGCCACATCGGGCGATGTTATCTATATCCCGTCTACGGCCAGCATAAACCTGACGGGATTGTATGATGTCAACGTACCTGCAGGTATCACTATAGCGTCTAACCGTGGCTCAGGCGGTTCTACCGGCGGGCGCATCTTCACTAGCTCCATGACGGCCCACTACAGACATCTGTTCAAGGTGGGCAACTATGTGACTTTCAACGGCGTTCGGCTTGAGGGGCCAGACGGCACCGTAGGTTCCAGAGGGGCTGACCCTACCATAACAGGAATCTACTGTTCTGGGAAGAAGGGGTTGGTGGTAGAGAACTGCGAAATCTACAACTGGCCATTTGCAGGGGTGGGAGTCTATAACGATGGTGTAGATGGGATCAACAAGACGGGGCGGTTCTACGTCCACCACAACTATTTCCACCATAACCAGCGTGATGGATATGGCTACGGGGTAGATACTGCGGCCAGTAGTGGGTTAATCGAGGCCAATTCATTTGACTACGGCAGACACTTTATCGCTGGTGGCAGGGGCTTCCCTGTTAATTACATCGAATCTCGGTTCAACATCTTCGGGTCGCATTGTACCAACGCCCTGTACGACCAGCATGGCGGGAATGACGATCCATCATGGGGATTTGATGAAGGTCCAGACCCAGCCGTACCAGCGGGCGGGATTCTTTTGATCCACCACAACACGTTCCAGTCGGCCACTCAACCCAGTGTCGCTATTCGTGGTGTGCCGTACGTTACCTGTGACGTTTACAACAACTGGACATTGTGGCCTCAGTCTCAATCAACAACGTGTTTCAAGCAACGATTGCAGAATCTTGGCCTGACGCCGTATCAGAACATGAGCGTGTATGACAACTGGTATGGTACTACACCCGAAACATCCTTCACCACTGCTGCCCAGCTGCAAGCCGACTTCTCGGTCAGTTCTGTAGGGGGTTCTGAGGGCTTCATCGTAGTCTTCTTCGCCAATATGTCATCGGGAGGAGTGTCACCGCTGACCTATGCTTGGGACTTTGAGAATGATGGGGTTATCGACAGCACTGAGTGGCAACCATGGCACTGCTACAGAGAATCCGGAACGTATACGGTTAGCCTTACAGTCATAGACGCTACCCGAGATGCTGACACTGAGGTCAGATGGAACTGCCTTACTGTCCTCTCATCCAGTGGGGCCACGGCAGAGACAGCAGACAAGCAAGTCTCCACAGAGTTTCCAAGTGGTGCCGTGCCTGGCGCAGCAATGGTGAGCATAGAGAGAACGACCACTTCTAGCCTTCCCGACATGCCTGGAGGGTTCACGATAGGGGATACCTGCTTCGAAATACTGGCTTTGGATGATAGCGGTAGCGAGATTGCCGCCTTGTCTCAACCCGCAACCAGCACGGTGAAGTATTCAGCGGTAGACGTAGCTGCGGCAGGCGGAGACCCCAAGAACTTGGTTCTTGCGTACTGGGACGAAGCTGCTGGCCGATGGGAGGTCCTCAAGACCACAGTGGACACGGCAAATATGACACTGAGCGCATCCACAACCCATCTCAGCACTTGGGCAGTGCTGGCGAAAAACACACCTGCTTCGAACGGGCTGCGTCCATGGCTCTGGGCTGTCATCGGGGTTGTTGCAGCCCTGACGGCAGGCACTGCTGCCTACCTTACCAGCAGAAGACTGGCCACACAACGGAAGTGAAGAGAACTGGCAACCATAAGGGTGGACATCTCTGTCCACCCTTATGGTTGCCTCTATAGATGCGCTTTGTGTTCAAGCTGAGGTTGGGGTGATAATGTGCGGTTTCCAGAACATACTGTTCCGCTCTTTGGAGCATGGACATAATGAGTACAGCTTCTTCGCGCCGCTAGTCCATGAGGGAACCCGGCCTCAATTCTACAACCACGAGCTCGTCCGATACACTTCAGGCCGCCGCCCAGCCAGAGACGGGAGTTGTCTTCGAACCATGGTCAAGTAGTCGAAGTCGATTTCGGCCGTAATAACACCATCGGTATCAGAAGCCTCCGACAGCATATTCCCCCAGGGATCGACTATAGCACTGTGACCGTATCTCACCAGGTCTGTGCCCGGAATGGGGCCTATTTGGTTTGGCGCTGCAATGAATACCTGATTTTCGATAGCCCGCGCCCGCAGCAAGGGTTCCCAATGATCCCTTCCGGTCGAGGCCATGAATGAAGAGACAACGAAGATGATATTCGCTCCCTTGACCGCCAGCGCCCTGTAGATCTCCGGGAAGCGCAAGTCGTAGCATATCGTCAGACCCACAACCCCATACTCGGTCTTCACTGCCACTATGCTGTTGCCAGGTTCAAAGAAGTCCGACTCTCTGATGACCGTCTGGTCGCCCATTTCCAAATCGAACAGATGAATCTTCCTGTATGTGGCCGTGATGTCACCCCTGGGATCGATCAGCACACTGGTATTGAAAACCCTTTCTGTTTCTTCAGAGCGTTCTGCCAGACTCCCACCCACAAGATAGACACGGGCTGTGCTGGCCTTCTTACGCAGCCTATCCACTGTAGGCCCGGGGATCGGCTCGGCGTTTTCCCGCTGAAGCCGGAGGGTACCCCCAAAGCTGAAATGCTCCGGCAGGGCGATCATCCTGGCACCTTTTTCAACAGCTTCATCCACCAGCCTCTCAGTCATTGACAGGTTTTGCTCCTTGTCGATCCCGGACTGCATTTGCACCGCAGCGATGACCAGTCTGCTCATGAATTAACCCCCTCCGCTATCACTCACCCCCCACACCTCTGGACGCCTGTCCTCAGCCACACAGTCCTCACCAGTCGATGATACCCTCGATACGCAGTCACGGCAAGGAGGATTTCAAGGAGGTGGACAATTGATCGTTACCACCTCATCTCAGGTGCGGGGGAAGACAATCAAGAAGATCGTCGGACTTGTCACGGGCAGCATTAAGCAGCCGCTTTGTTCGTACCAGCCTCAACGCCCCGTTGGGGCTGCTAGTGCCTGGTTGCATAATTCTCTAGACGACCACATAGCTTTGGCGTAGGTTCAGA
>JBGOWL010000011.1:0-15697 GCA_041478585.1 Dehalococcoidia bacterium
ATGCCACCCATCCCCGGCATCTTTACATCCATCAATATGATATCCGGAGATAACTGCTGCTCCAGTGCAAGCGCGTCTTCGCCACATGCCGCTTCGCCCACTACCTCCATATCTTTTTCCAATTCCAGCATGCGCCTCAATCCTTCGCGCACAACCTGATGGTCATCTACGAGGAGCACCCTGATAGGCTTCAAGGAACACCCCCTTTCATCCAAGATTGCTCAGGATGCACAGAATCTGAGTGAAGAGGTATCGCCAGAACAACTCTCGTTCCAGCCCCCTTGCCACTCTCAAGGATCAGACTTCCACCCAGCATCTCTGCTCTGCCCTTCATCGTCTGTAATCCCATTTTCCCTGCTGATACCCCTACTTTCAATGCCGAGGTGGGATCAAATCCTATCCCATCGTCCCGAATCTCAACGACAAACTTGTCTTTATGCGGTTTCAGGCTTATGTCAACTTCTGAGGCATGAGCATGTTTCCGAACATTATTGAGGGCTTCCTGCACCACCCTATAAATGACGATCTCGTGAACAGGGGACAACTTCTGGTCAAATGCGCCATGTAGGCGACACATTGCACCCGTTTCCCTCCGAAAACAGTCGATATTCTGACGCACAGCTTCTGGCAATCCCAGCTCACTCAAGGCGGGAGGGTAAAGGTCAGTAACTATCCGCCGAAGCTCTTTGATGCTTTGTCCTATAATCCTCGTAGTACGCTCCAGCTCGTCACAAGCCTCATCCAGCTTGGACTCCATGATGAGGACGCTGGAGGATTGCGCGTGATACGATGCACTGACCATCCACTGCGCCACACTATCGTGGATCTCTGCAGATATTCTCTCCCGCTCTTCTTCTTGTGCCTTCAGTAGCTCTCTCAGAAGTTCCTCCAGCCTGGCTTGCTGAATCTCAACACTCTGGAAAAGTCTGGCGTTTTCTATTGCGATGGCAGCTTGTCCAGCCAGGATGGAAAGCAACTGCAAATCGCTCTGCGTGAAACGATTCTCCTCACCAGTCTTACTACTGTTGAGAACCCCAATAACCTTGCCTCTGACTACCAAAGGAACACACAGGGCTGAGGATGTTCTGCCAGAGCTCTTTCTCTCCTTATGCTGGACCTCTCCGTTCAAAAGTATCGGCTTTCCTGACTTGGCCACTGAACCAGCAATGCCATGTCCAACCTTCTCGACAGCACTTCTTACCACCTCTTGCGACAAACCAACCGCCGCCTTAATGGCCAGATCACGCCCGGTCTCATCCAACAGCATCAGAGATACTCTGTCGGCCTTGGTCTCATGGCTTACGATCTCAACAACGAGATCAAAGAGTTTCCCTAGATTCACCTCGGACATTAGAACATTGCTCAATTCAAACAAGGGCATGAGCATCCTCAGCCGGAGATTCTCGTCAGGCAACTCGCGTTTTCCCAGCACTTCCCTGACAATGTTCTCCAATTCGCGAGGACTGAAGGGCTCCAGCAGAACTGAGCCATTACCTACTTCTCTTTTCAAAGAATCGAGGGAAACATTGTTCCTGTCGCGTTCGGCTATGGCGATAGAACTAATGTCAGGAGTGATTTCACGAGCGCGCCGAATCAGTCCGAGGCCATCCAAATCAGCCGAGATACTATTGGCCAGTAGGAGATCAAACCTTTCCCCCTCAAGCAATGCCATAGCATCACGGCTGGAGCTCACAGCCTTCACCAGATACCCATCCCTGCTCAACACATCCGCAGCCAGATGCAGCACTGACAGGTTGTCATCAGCTATAAGAATCTTCTCTCCCGCCAAACAGCGCCCCTCCAGACGTATCAGACGATACTGTAACCGAGCCGTTTGTCATACAACACGATATACCATAATACAGGCCAGGTCAACCTAACGCGCGGCAAGAACCATCACACAAGAATCTTTAGCATTCTTGGCCACCTGCAATAAGGGGTCATCACTAGAAAGTCATGAACGGTTACCGGGGCAACAGCCTACAACGAAGGACAGTTAGTCGCCAAGAAAAGGAAGATAGAGGACAGGAATGGAAAACTAACGCTGCACTGCCGCAGAGCTCCCCTGCCCTTCGTCATGGTTGGTGTCTATCAGAAGGCTAAGGTCTGCACAAAATCGGTGATGTATATCAATGCCGTAACGCGGACAAAACTATCTTCCACTTCCAGTCTAATGTTGGCAAGCTTGTCGGTTTTCAGATGGCCTTCAATTTGCGTTTGGGCTTCGCGGGCAGCATAGCTATCCTGGAACATGTAGACAGCAGTCAGCTTCAACCTATCCTGCCCTTCCTTCTTGTACGATTTCCCCAGAGCAATAAGGTCGTTGTACGCCTCCACAGAAGCCAGATCAGCTTTGCATATATTGACCATCAGACCCTGGGGCAACCTGTCTACCAACCACCTGATATTCTGGTCATCATACAGGGAGTACACTTGTTGCAGGGCAATAGTATCAAGGCAAGACCTGAGGTCCTCGCTACTTCCCATTAGAATGGTATCTTCCTGCAATGCCAGTGAGTCCCGCTCATTTCCATCCTGTGAAGTCCAGATGCCCATTCCCCTGTATACGGTCTCCGTATAGCCATTCTCCTCTAGGCGTCTCTCTATGTCCTTGAGATTCAAATCGCCTTCAAGAACTGTTGCTGACCCATCAAGACCGTAGGCTCTGGCTGAATGTTCCAAGACAGAAAGCAACACTCCTGTATCCATCAACTGTTGGGCTTGAGGACTCTCTCTGAATTTGGTGTAGATACCCACCAGGTCAGTATCCGTGCCAAGTTGATAGATGTCCCAGTAGGCAAAGCAGGTGCTCTCTACAGGCACCTTCCTCATCATATCTGCAAAGTCCTTGCTGCCTCTGGAACAACCGCAGATGCTGCCGGAAAGGGCAAATAGCAGCACCACTGCTATCGTTGCGATGACTCTCGACTTCATCCTAACTAGTTCGCAGCGGCTCTCAGCCGTCTCAGATTCGGCGGCCTATTTGACAGTAACAGACTTGGCTAGATTGCGAGGCTTATCAGGATCCCTGTCCCTGGCTACCGCAGCATAGTAGGCCAGCAGTTGAAGCGGTACCACGGTCACCAAGGGCTGGAAAATCTCTTCTACGTTGGGAATTTCAATCCAATCATCGAAGATCGGGTTTGTCTCCTCAGAGACTCCAATAACAAAAGCTCCCCGTGCTTTTGTTTCATGCGCATTGGCAATAGTCTCGTCGAACGTGTAGTCTCTGGGGCAGATAACCACCACCGGTGTGCCCTTGTCAATCAGCGCAAGCGTGCCATGTTTCAGTTCTCCGGCCGGCATGCCTTCCGCATGAACATAGGAGATCTCCTTCATCTTCAGCGCACCTTCGGCAGCTATGGCAAAATTGATGCCTCTAGCTATGTAGTAGAAATCATTGCTACCCTTGGTACGCTGTGCCAGATCCCATATCTTCTTGCTGTTCTTACTGAAGCATTCCTCGATCTTGGGGCAAATCTCCAATATTTTCTCTAGGCCTTCGTCCATCTGGTTGGCCATCGTGAAAGCCAATAGATATAGAAGAGTAAGCTGGCTCATAAAGGTCTTTGTAGCAGCTACACCTATCTCGGGACCACAGTTCAGGTAGAGAACTCGTTCACTCATCCTGGTCAGCGTGGAGCCCACCGTATTAACCAGCGAGTAGATTGCAGCCCCATTCTCCCGCGCCCTTTTCACTCCTTCAATAACGTCGGCTGTTTCACCACTTTGTGAAATGGCTATCACCAACGTATTCTTGTCAATCGAATCAGAGAAATACTGAAACTCAGAAGCCATGATCACGTCGCAGAACTTGCCGCCAAGCTTAGAAAAGAGGTACCTGCCAACAAGCGCGGCATATCGAGACGTACCACAAGCGGTCAAGACTACCTGCTTCGATCGCAATATGCCTATCGCCATCTCAAGGAGCAGCTTCTTGTCCTGCATCGTGGCGCAGCGTATTGCATGAGGTTCCTCCATTATCTCCTTCATCATGAAGAAGTCATAGCCCTGCCTGGTGACTTCATCGCACTTCCAGTCAACCTCTTTGAATTCCCTTTGAATACGCTGTCCTTCACCATCAAGAAACACGATATCTTCGGTTAGGACCACCGTTTCCCCGTCCTCCATATAGGCAACCCGATTGGTCTCATCAAGGAAAGCCAGCACGTCGCTGGACACGAAGTTCTTGCCGTTGTTTTTCCCGACCACCAAGGGACTATCCTTGCGGCTCGCTACCACCTTCCGTGGCTCCTTGACCGAGACAGCGATGATAGCATATGAACCCTTGAGCTGCTTGGTTGTTTTTAGGACGGCTTCCTCTAGAGACGCGCCAGCATCCATATACTCCTCTAGAAGATGAGGAATCACCTCCGTGTCAGTCTGAGAGAGAAAGAGGTGATTGTGCTCAAGTCGAGTGCGGAGTTCTTGATAGTTCTCTATGATCCCATTGTGAACCACCGCAATCTCTCGTCTGCAGTCGAAATGGGGGTGAGCATTAGCAGGCGTAACATCACCATGAGTCGCCCAACGAACGTGCCCAATCCCAACACCACCCGGAAGAGCATCCAGATGATGCTTCTCCTGTACCTGATCTAGCTTACCGATATCCTTTTCAGCCCAAATCTTGCCATCGGCGATCGTGGCAATGCCTGCAGAGTCATAACCTCTGTACTCCAGATTCTTCAGCGCCTTGACTATGATCGGGGCAGCATGACCCTCTCCCACATACCCGATGACACCACACATCAGAGATTCTCCAGCTTCTTCATCAGTTCTTCTTTCTTATTCACGTCGATATCGATTTCCTTCCCAATAACCCTGTTGCGAGGCTCTGCTAACGCCATCTTATTCGGTCCAAGGTCCTTCGTCAAACAAACGTGAGGGCCTACAAAGGAACGGGGGCCAACCCTGATTCCAGGCAGAATGCTAGCATTTATGCCTGTTTTGGAACCACTCCCCATTATAGTACCAAACTTGTCAAGCCCGGTATCAATAATTTCATCCCCCATTCTGACTTTGATATCCTTCTCGTCAAAGCGGAAATTGGCCAGTACAGTGCCCGCGCCAAACGAGCAGTCATCGGCTATTATGGAATCACCGACATAGTTGGAATGGAACCAGCATCCATCTCCCACATAGGAACCCTTTACTTCAGTACAGTAGCCAACGACACAATTGGCACCTATGTGACTGTAGTCGCGCACCAGAGCATTGTTACCAATTATTGACCCTGGACCGACATAGGCCGGTCCTCTCACCACGGCATTCTCGAGTATTCTGACGTTATCTCCAATGATCACGTTACCCTCAACAGTGGCCCTGGAAGAGATTTGAGCCGAGGGAGAAATGCTCGGACTGCTATTGTCAAGGAAATATCTAACCACCGTGAAGATGTGCCAAGGATACTTAATGGCAGCCCAAAAACCGCGATATGGGACCACCTGAATCCTGTTACCTTCTCTGACCATGCGGTCCAAAGCACACTCGTAGATATCATCCCTGGTGGTATGAACCTTCTTGATGTAATCCAGCAGCTTCCTTGCGTCGTTGTGCAGGTGAACCAGAATGTTTACCAGATTGCTTGGCTCTTCCCCACTTCGAGGCTTCTCCACAATTTGCTTCAACTGATTCCCCTCATCAACTACCAGGTAACCGCCCGGGAAATAGTCTTTCACCTCATAGCCAATCAAATAAGAAACAGCAGCACTCTTTCGGCTCTCCTGGATCAGGCTGGTGCAGGCTGAACCCTCGAAGACATCGTTGGGATTCAGCACCATGACCTCACCTTCCAGGAAGCGCTCTGCGCTCTCCAGAGCGTTGGCAATCCCCAGGGGGTTTTCCTGTACCACAATCTCGGCTCTCAATCCAGAGACACCCTTTGCTATTTGCTCTATTCGCTCAACATTCTGTGGATTCGCCACTATCACCAGTTCTTTCAGTCCCGCTTCTCTCGCCCGATCTATCTGATGCTCCAGCAATGGCTTTCCCAGGAATTTGAGCAGCAGCTTGTCATCCGTGATAGGAAACATCCTCTTGCCCACCCCGCCACAGAGCAGAACTGCCTTCATCGCCTCACCTCTGATACAAGACGCTGGACTGCCTGAACACCATTATCCATCAATTCACGGGTCTTCGATGCTGACGAGGACTCGGCCAGCACCCGAATGACTGGTTCGGTTCCGCTGGCCCTGATCAGCATCCATGAGTCTCCAAACTCCAATCTAACGCCATCCAGGGCATTGACCTCAGCTGCTCCAAAAAGAGACGCCCTACTTTTGACCATCTCCATAACAGGCTTCTTCAGCTCGTTGGGACATGATACCTTGCTCTTATCGAAGAAGAGCCTTGGCAGTTTCTTCAAGAACTCCCTGATCTCACCCACGTCCTCTAATCGGCTGAGCAAAGTCAAGGCTGCAAAGATGCTGTCAGGATAATAACCAACCTGCGGGATCACATAGACCCCCACCTGTTCCACACCAATAGCGGCATCTATCTCCTGGGCAAGATAGGCCACATGGACATCCCCAACCCTGCCCCTGACCACCTTCACTTCCAGATCCTCGACTGCCAGGTCCAGTAGCCTTCCTGTCTCTACCGTAGTAGCGACACACTTTTTGCCGCTCTCTTCTATAACCAGCCTTGAAATAAAGGCTATGCACTCATTGAATCCCAGAAAACCTTCCCGGTCACAGAAGACAACTCGGTCAGCATCACCATCAAAACAAACAGCTAGATCCGCTTTAACCTCCCTCAGGAACTGAATCGTATTATGTAAAGTATCTTCCTTTGGCTCCGGATTCCTCCCAGGGAACAGGCCATCAGGAACATCATTCAAGGGAACAACATCGATGCCCAGACCAGTAAAAAGTCGGCTGACGATTCCAGAAGCGGCACCATTCCCCGGATCCACCACAATCTTTAGATTGCCATCGAAACGCCTTGGAGGAAGTTTATCCTGAAGGAAGCGAAGATATGCTTCTGCCATTCCTTGTCCTTGGCGCAGGGTTCCTTCCCTGATTCCCTGTCTGAATCTCCTGCCAGCATAGATCCTCTCTATCTCCAGTTCTTGACCCCGACTGTACCCCAACGAGTTCCTATTAAAGAGCTTAATGCCATTGAACTCTGGAGGGTTGTGAGAGGCAGTGACCATGACTCCTGTGTCAAAACCCCACTCCCTGGTGAGTAGAGCTAGCACTGGAGTAGGCAATATGCCCAAATCAGTCGTGTCGACCCCAGAGGACTGTAAACCTGCAAAGATAGCCTTCTTGAGAATCCCTCCACTGAGTCGGGTGTCAGTAGCCAGGCAGATCTTCGCATCTAGGGGAAGTAGAGTGCCCAGTACCTGGGCTACCTCCTGACAGAGGTCCACAGTCAGATCCTGATTGACTACCCCCCTGATACCACTGGTGCCAAAAAGACTCATCGTTCCTAAACTCATCGATCATTTTCCTATTTGCTATCTGTCAACAGAGGAGTAGCCCAGGAGCAACATCAGTCCTGCCACCACAGCACATTTCGTCCCTACGACTTGTGGTACTTGGCTTTCCCCTCCTCGTAGAGATCCCCACCGTGTATATCATTCACCACTGTAGCAGGAAAATTCTCTACCTCTATCCTCAGAAGCGCTTCAGCTCCGAGCTCCCCGTAGGCTACCATCTCAGACTTTTTGATGCTCTTCGAAATAAGCGCGCCAGCACCGCCTATGGCAGCAAAATACACCGCTCGGTATTTCTTCATGGCTTCTTTGACTGGTTTCGAGCGCATGCCCTTCCCGATCATGCCCCTGAGCCCTTCGGATATTAAACGGGGTGCATAGATATCCATACGGCCGCTGGTAGTAGGCCCCGCAGAACCAATCACTTGACCAGGCCTGGCAGGCGAAGGGCCCATGTAGTATACGGTCTGCCCTCTGATCTCAAATGGCAGAGGTTTCCCCTGATCCAATGCCTCGATCATTCTCTTATGTGCTGCATCGCGGGCAACATACATGACGCCGGTAAACAGAACATTGTCTCCAGCCCTGAGATCTTCAAGAACGTCGTCAGTTAAAGGCAGCGCTATCTTCTTTGCCATTTGCCATCCTCACACTTTCAGACCTTTCAGAATATCTCTTGCAATAATACTCCTCTGCAGTTCCATGGCCAGCTCAATGGCACTCGTGGCCAGCGCATCGCGACACAGCCTTTCCATGGGTAGCCCGTCTAAATGCGGTGGCCCATTGAAGATGTGAGATACTCTGTTAGCCACCCTATTGATCATCTCAGTAGCAAATACCTTCACCATTGCTGCTTCGCGCTTTACTGACTGCCCCTCGTCTGCCTTACAGGCAGCTTCATGTACTATCAGCCTGCAGGCATGAATATCTATGGCAATGTCTGCCAGAGCCGCTTCAACGTCGGGCCGCCTGGAGATGAATTGGCCAAAGCACTGCCAGGATTGAGCTTGGGTAGTCGATTCCTCCAACAGTCTTCGCGCTACCCCAACACATCGAGCACCCCTCACCAGCCGCTTCGAGGGAAGCCATTTCTTGCCCAAATGGAAAGCTTGACCTTCTTGACCCAGCACATCTCGTGCTGGAACTGCACAATTCTCAAATATCAGAGTGAGGGGCTCCCTCGCTTGAGACCGCCATCCAGTCTCTTGTCCTCCCCCGCTTACGTTGAAACCAGGAGTGCCCTTGTCCACCAGAAAGCAAGTTACCCCACTCCCCACATCACCAGGGGTAATAGCAAAGACCACGGCGAAATAGTCTTCACCAGTTCTGGAAAATGTTAGCTTCCTACCATTGATGACATACCCGCCATTTGCCTTCTCCGCTTTGGTTTCCATATCTGAAGGATTGGGTGTCTTTCCTGGCTCCATCAACGCAATGTAGACCTGCTTGTATCTGTTGAATAATGGGAGGAAATACTTCTCCTTCTGTTCTGCATTGCATTCGAAAAGAATGGGAGTGACATCACCAAAATTGAAGGGGATAATCGTCTGAGCTAGTTCTTCTTCAGCCAGGCAGCTACCCAGGATACTCAAGCCCACGCCTCCCAGCTCTTCGGGGACCCCTAGGCCCCACAACCCCAGGTCCTTAGCCATGTTGATAAGCTTCTCATCCACCTCTGCCGACAGAAACATCCTGGCATCAGCAAGCCCTGCCGCACGCCCCAGCATATCTCTTTCAAGAGGCTTCATCTGATCATTGACAAAGTCTCTGACCAAACTCTGGATCATTTTCAATTCCTCAGGTATCTCAAAATCCACTGAAGACCTCTCTTCTCTACGTCTGCATAGCTTCTTCCACAAACAAATCCAGATCAGGCTCTTGGTCATCACCGATTCTCTGATCCAGTCGAGACATGACCTCTACCAATCGTCGGTTCACCACATAGTGTTTGATCGTGGTGTCAACCTGCGGACAGACAAGAACACAGGCATAACACTGGTCACAATCTCCCCCAACTATGCTTTCCAGTGCCATCGATGTCCGCTGCTCTGTCTTGTCGCGACGATATGGCTCACGAAACAAGAATGGACAAATATCTATGCAATTCCCACAGGCAAGACACTCCTTGTGTCCTGCGATGTCCTCCACTATATTGAGCGCATGACCCGGGTTGAATCCACTGGAAAGGAGTCGGCACCGGGCGACTGGAGGACTCTTTGCGTTCAGGATCTCGTTTAGGACAGGCTCTATATCCTTAACGTTTACTTGAATACGCTGAGGCATGCTTCATCCTCATTCCTAGGTAAGCTTCACCCGTTGAGCAGTCAACGTCTGTCTAGTGTAATCGGGCAAGTAGTCCAGAACAGACCTGGCATAATCAGGCAGCAACAATGGCGAAACCGGCCGCGACGCAGCCAAACCAGCCCTTTCAAGCTCTTTCTGCCATTGCTGCACGTGCTCTAACGTCATCGACCCCAACCCTGCCTTCTTGCTCCATTTGGCTGCTGCTCTGCCTGCTCTTCTCCCAAAGACAAAAATATCCAGCGTGGAGTTGCCTATGAGCCTATTCCTGCCATGCACCCCGCCTTCACACTCACCGGCGGCGAACAGACCCGGCACAGTAGTTGCCCCATCGGCATCGATCTTGATCCCTCCATTCTGATAATGCAACGTGGGGTAGATAAGCATCGGCTCCTTGGTGATATCAATATTGTAACGACCGAACTGCCGAACCATAGCTGGCAATTCCCGCGCAATGCTTCCCTCACCGCGAATCATATCGATCATTGGCGAATCAAGCCAAACCCCAAGCTGTCCTGCTGGAGTTCCCACTCCTTTCTGACGCTCCTGGCATTCGCGAATAACTGCAGCAGCCACCACATCCCTCGGCTCCAGAGGCATGATGAATTGCTCCCCCTCCGCGTTCACTAACTGCGCCCCCAGAGTCCGCACCTTTTCAGTGACCAACTGCCCCAGAATCTGCATCGGGTAGACTGCGCCTGTGGGATGATACTGCATGGTATCCATGAAGATCAGTTGCGCTCCTGCCCGATAAGCCAGCACCAGTCCATCAGCAGTGGCCCCGTAGTGATTGGTAGTAGGGAAATCCTGAATATGCAGTCGCCCCGCGCCCCCAGTAGCCATGATGACAGCCTTGGCACGAACAATAATCAATTCGTTGGTCTCCAGATTCACCAATATCGCCCCGGCTGCCTGTCCCTTATCGTCCAACAACAGTTCTATTGCGGGTGAGAACTCAAGATACTTGATACCCTTGTTTCTCACCTCGTCCCGCAGAACGCGCATTTCCTCCAAACCCGTATAATCCCTGGCTGAGTGTAACCTTAGCCTCGAAGCACCGCCGCCGGACAGTTCGTGCATTGCGCCATCCGCCATCTTATCCCAGTTGACCCCCAACGTCTCCAGCCACCTGATTACCCCCGGGGCATCCTTTACCAGAGCCTCAACCAATTCCGGCAAATTACCGAAGTGTCCCCCTCCCATGGTATCCAAGTAATGAACGACCGGGGAGTCGTTTGGTCTATCGGCCGCCTGTGTTCCTGCCTGTGCTCCCACTGTGTTGCAGTCGCCGAGTCGCAACTTCGTTGCCAGTAGAACACTTGCTCCATTCTCTTGAGCCAGGATCGCTGCAGTTGCTCCGCCCCCTCCACCACCAATCACCAGCACATCAACATCGTAGTCAATCCTACTGAGATCAATCTTGCCAGGGTCAATGCGGCTGCTGCCTTCCAGCAGATCAGCTACTTCGTTAGGGGTACAATCTCCTTTGTTTGGGCCCAAGGCCAGTTGACGCATCTTACCTGCTATGTAGTCAGGATGGTGTTGCCTCAACAAAGGAGTCTTCTCCTCGCTGCTAAGACGAGGGACTACCTCCTTCAACCGTCTATCTCTGGTAGCTTCTACTTTCCTGATACTCTCTTCCATATGAGCAGGATACATCATATCCTCCAATCCATCTCCAGCTAGCAGGCAGGTTCTATTTCGCGCTGGTCATAAAGACGGCGCAGATCACCTTCACCCATCTTCTGCAGCTTCTCCATCTCAGCATCAAATTTGCCAGCCTCTATCTCGGCTATCCTGTCCTCCATGTGCTTCGAGGTCGGAGCAAGATAACGACCATACAATCGGCGGCACAGCAGAGCTACGTTGTAGGGTACCAGTCCCTGTGGGCACCTGGCTGCACACAAGCCACACATCACACAGTCAAACGACTTGATTGATACCTCACGTATGTCGCCCCTTAATGCATCCGACATGAACCACATGGTCTCTAGGTTCTGGGGACATGTCTTAGTGCAGGTGTTGCAGCCGAAGCACTTGACCAGATCAGGATAGAGAGCAAGTATCTGCTCGCCGGTCGCCTCTATCTCCTCCAATTCATAGAGCGCTTTGGCAGCGGGAAAGAACGGTATCTGCACTAAGTACATATCCTGTTCTGCCGTCTTCTGGCAGGCAAGATCATATCTCAACTGGGCATCGTTCCTGAAGTTGTAGATGGTAGCACAGGCCCCACAGAACCCGGCACGACACCCGCAACCCCGAATTACCCTATAGCCGCAATATTCAAGCGCTGTCAGGATAGTAAGACCCTCAGGAACCTGGTAGTGTCTGCCCATGACATAGATATCAATCGTACGAGCCGATTCAGCCATTATTCACCCCAATCCTGCATAATCTGGAGCTCCACAGCTCGACATTCGTAATCCATGGCCAGCAAAGCCACTGGATGTGCCCCTAACCAGCACGGGCAAAACCTTTCCGCCTAGCTGCGATCTACCAATAGTCTTCTTAGCTCAACCACTACCTCTGGCGTGTCAATCTTCATGGCGCATCTTACCTTACATCTGCCACATGTCAGGCATGTGTAGGCTAGTGCAGCCCCTTTCTCTTCGTCTCCAGTCAAACGCGCAGCCCAGACCGCACCGATACCGGCAAAATACTTGTCTCCAAAGTGACCAGCCGTCACCGCAAAAACAGGGCACTCGTAGAGACACCCGCCGCATCTCAGACAGTAGAGAACCTGCCGCAATATCGGGTTCTTCGCCAGATCGGTCCTCCCTGCATCCATGAAGATAACGTGAAACTCTTTCGGCCCATGAGCCCCATAGGTAGTCACCTTCTCAATATCCCCAGTCTTGCTGGGCCCGGATATCAAGCTTACATAGGAGGGGACAGTGTAGTTTGCATATCTCCAGGTGACTTCTGCAACCTTGTAAGCATCACCGAGCGTAGGAACCAGTTTCTCCATACCAACAAGGGCAATATGAACCGGTGGTGCACCTGTGGCCAGACGAATATTCCCTTCGTTCTCGATGATGAACAACGTTCCTGTTTCCGCAGCGACCACGTTGGCGCCACTGGTGCCAATATCCGCCTTGAAGAATTTTTCTCTCAGCAAATTCCTCGCGGTTGCCACCAGAGCACCAATATCCTCCGCAGGCAATTCCTGTCCAGTAATCTTTGAGAAGAGTCGAGCCACATCCTCCTTAGGCACATGGATCGCCGGTGAGAGTATGTGCATCGGCCTCGAGCCGAGTTTCTGAATTATGAACTCACCTAAATCAGTCTCATAAACTTCGTTGCCATGTTTCTCCATGTGCTCCCGCAAGCCGATTTCCTCGCCGGTCATGCTCTTGCCCATGACAATCAGCTTACCTGTGCCTACGAGCTTGTCTATGATGCTTAGCGCGTCTTCAGCTGTTTTGGCCACATAGGCCTTGCCCTTGTTGTTCTCAATCGCTTCGCATGCCCGCTCGGCGAGCTTCTCCATGTCCAAGATGGCCTTTTCCTTTATTTCGCGGACTTCCTCCGCCATCTTGATAGTGTGAGGAAACTTCTTCAGAGCATCATTGGTGTTCGCCCTATAGCTCTTGATAGCCCGAGCCAAAGCAACGCCTATCCTTTCGTTATGAGCAGCAGCCATTATTTCCTTCTTGTAATCACTGAAAACAGACATCTTCTCACACTCCCATAGCCACAGCAACGATTTGGGCTAGATCAAGGACTTCTACCTTGTCATTCTTCAGTTCCTTGAGACCACCCCTCAACTGCATAATGCATCCGGGGCAGTGAGTGACAATAGTCTGGGCTCCCGTCCCAACCAGCTCTTTAACCCTGTTAACCGCCAGAACGTGGCTCAACTCAGGAAAAACTGCCTCAAATCCACCTCCTCCCCCACAACACGTGGCCCACTCCCCTTTGGTCCAATCAGCCTCTACAAACTCAATACCTTTGATAGCCTTCAGTATCTGACGCGGCACATCTGCCAGACCCAGAAAACGTGCCATCTGACAGGGGTCATGGTAGGTAATCTTGGCATCCCTGGGAAATCGCAGTTCCTTGGAACCAATATTCTCCAACACAACCTCTGAGAAATGCTTGACTTCAATATCGTATCCATCCACATAACGGGGGATCAGACTACGAAGAGTGTACGTGCACGAAGGAACAATCCCGATAATCCGCTTCACACCGTGAGACTTGAGTTTCTCATATACCCCTTGAGCATTCTTGGCAAAATCCCCCTGCAATCCAATATAGTGCAGCAGTCCTCCGCAGCATGGCTCTTCCTCAGCAAGATAGCCAAACTGAACCCCAAGAGTTCTCAGTACCTTGACCGCATCTTCCAGGGGTTGCGCTTCCGAATCTCCCCCTCTGACCATCAGTTTGCCATACACGCCGGCAAGATCTACACCGAGTTTCTTCTGGAAACCTGCCATAGCCATTGGCAGCTCAGCACCCACCGGACTCTTGTCCATGCCCCTTAGGAGAGACATCAATGCCTCCAATTTCTTGGTGTATTGATATCCACATCCGGCAAAAAACACTGTCTCCGCTTCTTTGGGCAGCTTGAGGTCTTTGGCCCACTTCGCCCCTGCACCTTTCGACTCTCCCAGCACATTGTGCTTGGCTGTGATGTTATCTGCCAGATAGGCCAACCCGGGCGGAATCAGTCCCTTCGATTTCTTGTCCATATCTTGGTCTCCTGCTCTTCCGTCAGTTCAGAGTCTCGCTTTGAGTAATCTTGGTATGTCACTTGGCTTCTCAGCCACACTCACCCTGGCTGCAACGAGCGCATCGATCTTGGACTTCGCTGTTCCCACAGTCCCAACCACTATTGCCCCGGCATGACCCATGCGTTTCTCAGGCGGAGCTGACGTACCTGCAATATAAGCCACTACCGGTTTGGGATATTTTGTCTCGACAATATATTGAGCCGCCAATTCCTCGGCTTTGCCCCCCACCTCACCCACCAGCACCACACCCCTTGTACTATCGTCCTGCCGAAACATCTCCAGAAGCATAACGAAATCAAGTCCAACAACAGGATCCCCACCTATGCCCACGCACATGCTTTGCCCCAATCTGGCTTCAGTAATATGCCAGGCAATCTCATATACAAGCGTCCCACTCCTCGACGCGATACCAACGACACCAGGCCTGAAGACATGGCTCGGCATTATGCCAACCTTCACCTTCTTCGCCGGAGCGATTGTCCCCGGTGTATTCGGACCAACAATCACCGTGCCACACGCCTGCGCCTTTGCGATGAATTCAACTGAGTCTCTCTGCGGAATCGATTCAGTGATGACCACCACAACCCCCAAGCCCGCATCAATAGCTTCGTTGACAGCAGCCGGGGCACCCCGCGCGGGGACAAAAATGATGGAGGTATTGGCGCCATGACGTCGAACTGCCTCAGAAACCATATCATAGACTGGCACGCCATGAACCTGCTGCCCCCCCTTGCCAGGAGTTACACCGGCAACTACTCTTGTACCGTAGCCAAGCATCGACTCTGTATGGAATCGCCCCTCATTCCCGGTAATACCCTGGACCAATACTACCGAGTTCTCGTCTATTATGCTTCTCAATCGGCTCACCCTCCGGCCAACGTTATGACTTCTCTGGCAGCTGTTTCCATATCACTGTAGACTCCAACTCCAGCCCTGCTCAGCATCAACATGCCCTCACGTTCATTAGTACCCATCATTCTCACGGCAACCGGTTTCTTGTCAACGATCTCATTGAGTGCTTCGATAACTCCTTGCGCCACCAGATCACACCTGGTTATGCCACCAAGGATATTGATGAGTACTGCCTTGACACCCGGCTTGGACATCACCAGCATGAGGCCATCCTTGATGACTTCCGGTCGAGCGCCACCACCTATATCGAGGAAGTTGGCTGCACTACCCCCAAAATGATGCACATGATCCATGGGCGCCATGACCAGAC
>JBGOWL010000012.1:0-15652 GCA_041478585.1 Dehalococcoidia bacterium
TAAGCATTTTGGTGGTCGGTTCCACAGCCGGTTGGGACACATGTTTTCCCCTTTGTGTCCAAGCTGAGGTTGGGTGGTACAATGTTGGCGGGGGAATCAAACTAGTGTCTCTGCTTGATAAACTGAAGGGTCTTTTCACTGTACCGTATGAGACCCGTCCCAAGCAAAGCGGTAATGCGTCTCCAGTGGAGAAGCCCTCCACGACAAGCAAGAGGCCCAGCCTGCTGCAGAAGATTGGCGATGTTGAACCCAAATGCCCCTATTGTGGTCACACGTTGGAGAAGAAACCAGTGCGAAAGAAGAAGTGCCCCAGTTGTGGAAACTTCATCTTCGTCCGCACAAGACCGAGTGACAGGCAGAAGGTTCTCGTCACAGAACAGCAAGCAGCACAGATTGAGAGGCAGTGACAACACAGACTGCCTGAAGAACTTGAGAGAGACCCTCAATACAGGCAAATGAAGGTAGAGTTGGAGGTCAAACGTGGCGTAAAGCCTTCAGTCGGGGATGTTCGTCGGGCTTTGGCCAACAAGCGTCTACTTCAACACGCAAGAAAGAGAGACTGGGGGCTATATCGAAACGAGAAGTTGGAGATGGCCAGCGTACTGGAGTATGAGGAGAGATTGAGGGACGCTCTGCAAGTGTATCTGGAAATCTGTTATCTTGATGTAAATGGCCCCTGTAACAGAGGCGGCGAAAGAGACTCTGATATGCTGAAGAAGTATCCACCTTTCGACCCCACACAGGGTTTCATAGCCCCTGGCATCATCTGGGAAGTACGAGAGCTGAGCGAGAGTCTTGGCTTACAGGCAGACGAGGTGAAGAGTCTGTTCACGGACAGAGCCGAAATCACCCACAAGAACCTGAGACTCCCGATAGTTCCAGCCGAAGCTTGGGACAGAATACGTTTTGAGTTGAAAGCTGCCCCCAGCGACACCACCATAAGATCTCGCCGGGGCTTCATACCGTAACAGATAGGCCTTCCTGTGCCCCATCCCACTTCGGTCTGAGTCTCGCACCTGGAATCAACTTCAATTGCCGCCTGAACTGCTCAAGGCAGAACTGGGGAAGGAACCTGTAAGTACATTTTGTCTGCGAACGGGCCAACTGCTAGAATCTGAGCCAATATCCACGGCTACGGGCCTAGTCTGAAACGCTACGATAAGCGAGGGGTGGCATATGGCTCGGTTTGAGGTGCTGGTCTGCGGCGTTGTCCTCTTGATTCTGCTCGTCCTTTGGTATCTGGTACCGCGTCTGTTGCTGCTACGGCGTCTCAGGCAGGTCAATGCAAAGGAAGCCGAACAGGCAATACCCCAACTTGCCAAAGAGAAATCACAAGGCTTTCCTTGGCTGGCCAAGGCCTACGCTGACTACTTCTATCTCCAAGACCTGAAGGTAGCGGAATCTCTTGAACACAAGCCACGCCCCGCCAGGAGAGCCGCGTGGACGGTAAGAGAGATAGCTGCCAAGCGTAGAACCGCAGAAGAAGCCTATCAGGTTCTCAAGGGTAAGCTCGAATACTACGAGAAACTGTTCCCGTGGCTAATAGAGTTCGAGGGAGAAGACCTCGACGACTTGATAAGGCAGACCATCGAACGAAAGGAAGCAGGCAAGGCAGTAGACGAGGAACCTGATGACCCCGCAAGGAGATACCTTGCCCAAGCAGAATATGAGAAACTACCGACGGATGAGAAGTACCAGCTGGCACTCAACCGATACTGGCAGAAACCCAAATTCAAGTGGGAAGTTGGACGCGACTACGAGAGATACGTTGGCTATCTCTACGAGAAAAGGGGCTACCAAGTCCATTACCAGGGGATTGTCGAGGGTTTTGATGATTTGGGAAGAGATTTGATATGCACTCGTAGTGGGACCACCGAGATTGTGCAGTGCAAGTGCTGGTCCAAGCACAAGCAGATTCATGAAAAACACGTCTTCCAGCTACATGGCTCTGTCATAGCGTATGGAATTGACCATCCAACAGTGAAGGTCAGTGCCCGTTTCTTCACATCCACGTTGCTCTCCGAGAGAGCCAGGCAGTTCGCCCAAGCCTTGAGAATGGAGGTTACCGAAGACTTCGCGCTCAAACAGTACCCATGCATAAAGTGCAATGTCTCTCGCAGAGGTAAAACGAAGATTTACCATCTCCCCTTTGACCAGCAGTATGACAGGACTATCATCGAGCAGGAACGTAATGAGTGCTACGTTGAGACTGTAGCGAAGGCTGAGCAATTAGGCTTTCGTCGTGCCTTCAGATGGCGGGGTGAAGGGAAAGACGAGGAATAGGACAGCTCCCCGATGGCGTTCAAATTTTCGCCAAGGATTCATACTGTTGCAGATACCCATTCCTGTGCGGCATCCCACTTCGTTCTTGGGAAAGGCGACTGTGTTGGTCGTGTATCTCTGAAGATTGGCTGGCACATGGCTAACTGGCTGAGAATTTCGTAGCGCTACGATTGAGGCTTGGCATGGGCTTGAAGTCGACAGTGACCCCAGCGGCCTGTAGGACTCCAGGCTGTCTCCATTTGTACCCAAGCTGAGGTTGGGCTGGTATAATGTCGCAGGGTCTTGATAGACAAGCGTAGTCGGCTCGGTAGAGGCAATCCGATGAGTGAACCAGATGCCAGTACAGCCACTTCTGGACCCAAGAATCAGGGTACTGGTTTCGACGATTGGATTCTAGACGAATGGAAGTAGGGGAGCACAATGCCAAGATAGGGGAGGGTATTGAAGTTGGATAAGCTGGTGGCAGACATTGAGACGCGCAAAATCAAAGTACCTGGTGACTTTGCCGCTCTTATCGAGAGGCGATATTATATATCTGGCCGTGGCGCTTGGGTTTTCAGAGGACATAGCCAAACCGGGTATAGCATGAAGCCAAAACTGGGGAGAATCAAGGCTGCTTCCCACAAGTGGCAGCGTATTGAGCAGTCCTTATTCCAATCGTTCAAGAGAGGTGCCCTTCTACACCTGCAAAAAGAACCGCGAGATGAATGGGAGTGGCTCACGATAGCACAACATCATGGCTTGCCGACGCGGGCACTCGATTGGACGTTCAACCCCTTTGTCGCCCTCTACTTTGCTGTAGTCCACCATCAGGATGTCGATGGTGAAGTATTTGCCCTACGTGCAAAAACACAGGCTGGTGGCGAAAGCCCCTTTGACATTGCCGCTGCGGTGAAATTCCGACCGAACATTGCTGATGAACGCTTGAGAGCCCAAGAGGGTCTTTTGACATTTCAGCCAGATGTCCAGGTGCCTCTGAACGAATGCTGCGAGTCTCATTGGCGCTTCGAGAAGGTTGTCATACCTGCGGCCCTGAAAAGGTCTCTCGCATACAGTCTGTACCGACAGGGTGTACACAGATATACACTTTTCCCAGACCTCGATGGGCTGTCATCCTACCTTAATTGGACAGCATCAGTGAGTCCCCAGGACCTTGTAACCCTCACATCCACACAAGCCACCGACACCTAGTGGTCTTGGGTCATCAGGGTTCCGGTGGCAGCTCGCAGAACCTCAGTCTGCCCTACCATCTGAAACTCATGTCATCCACCGGCCTGGACTTCTCGTGTGCTCTCATGACATCTCTAGCACTGCATTTGTCTTTCACCTCACCAGCGCCTCGTAGAACTCCAGGCTGTCCTTGAACGCCGAAATTGCCTCAAGATTTCGCCGGGGCTTCGTACCATACTGACACGCCTTCCTGCGCCCCATCCCACTTCTCTCTGAAGTGCCCTTTTGTATCCAAGCTGAGGTCGGTTTTGACTGTTCGGTTCTACTACCCCTTTTTGTGTCCCATTATCGCTGACGGTATGCAATTTCTGACACGAGCATTGCGACTGGCATTTGGACTCGCTCCACAATAGTTCATGTCCCAAGACAGAATCTCTTGAAATTCGGATTGCGGATACAGCGGTTCTCAGACAGAGTGGTTGTCAGTTTCGTGCGGAATGAGCGCAGCGAGAAGTTGTCGCTCACATTCCTAAATGGCGGCACTAGCACCTAGATGATGTCCATGAGTCTGAGTATGACTGTGATTGTAGTAGCAATGGTACCAATGACAACTGCGATAACCTTGATAGGCGTTTGATATTTCGCGAGCCAGGCTATCACAGCTGGTGGAGGAGGCCTCACGTATCGGTAGCCCCTCTCCGTGATAAGGATACTGCTCTTTGGGCGTCTTCTGCCTAGGCTGCTAACATATCCGTTGTCAATCAACTCTTCTATCTCCGCGAGGACATCATTACCGAGAGCGCCAATCCTGGCTCCCAACACCTGGGCAGGGATGCCCTTCTGGCGACTCTCTGGATTCTTCTCGTATTCGTCTGCCAGTATTTTGAGTACTTGTTTGGCTCTCTTGCTGATATTTTTCATCACTTCATTCTGTCGGTCACAAGTACAAATGGCTCAGCCAAGACTTCCTCATCTGGTCATGCTTCTGCTCGAAATCTGGCACGCGTGGTGTCTGCTTGGGGCTACTTCCAGTCCTGCTGGTTTGGCCTCAGGCAATCTGCACCGCTCAATAGAATGTATCATTTGCGTCTTGGACAATCAATCAGCAAGCGACAGTGACCCGCCCCCAATGCTTGTACCACTTGGGTGAGAGTTGCCTGGTGGAACAATTGAAGGACAAATGCAATGGAACAATGCCACTGCGAGATATGTTTGTAACATTATTATTGTAGAGTCTACGTTGGCGGACTCATACCGTCGCAGACTCGGCGAGCGGAAAATCTCAGATGCTGAGCGATATGGTGAAGACCGACCAGGCCGTGACTCAGGAAGTATGATGAGCGCAATCTTGAACCTTAAATCGATTGTGGTTCTGTTGGTTCTGTGCGTTTTGGTGGCGTTAGGTGTCCTTGGAGCGGGGTGGGTTGGCGCCAGTGGTAAGGGCAGAGAAGCCACCGACGTTGATATGATGAAAAACCTGGCCAATAGCCCAGGTGCGTTCGTCTTCGTGGACTTGGAATCGATGCGGGCTGACGTTGATCTAGAGGATACTTACGATGCTTTGGAGAGGGATGTTGAAGTCTGGATAAGTCCCCTTGACATGGACTTCGATGAAGTCGACCGCATGGGAGTTGGTGGCAGGGTGGCGGCTTTCGAAGGTCTGTTCAGTCTCGATCAGTTGAGATGCAAGCTCAAAGCGAATGGCTTTGTCAAGACGAAATACAGAGGCGTCGAAGTCTGGGAGAAAGACACCCAGGGCGAGATCATCACGTGTCCCGACGGCGGTATTTTTTCTTGCTTCTCCTGCATAGAGTACGAGAATCCTTGTTGGAATCCCGGTTCGGATGAGGCGGAATCCGAGACAGATACAGATGATGATTGTGGATATGTGGATGCCGTGGCATTGATGAGTACGCGCGGGATGTTTTCGCGCGGTCATGAGACCGTCCTGTCGGGCGGCAGGGATTGGGTGAGGGATTCCATCGGAGTTATCAGATATGGCGATGCCTCGATCTACGATGACAGGGAGTTTGGTTCAATCGTGAATATGTTGCCAAGGGGCCTGGTGGTCAAGTACCAGAAGCAGAGGTTTCTTGACCTGTACGAATATGAAGGCGTTGAGGTTTCCGGGGTCTCGGTAGACAAGAAGAGCGATGATACTCTTTGCTTCGACGGGGTCTGCAGGTTCGCTGACGCCGAGTTGGCGGAGGACGCTGCTGAGAACATACAGTCTGATGTGGAAAACGATGCGTTCGGAAGATGGAATAATGTGGCCGTTGTGTTGGATGGCAGGTTTGTCACAGTGACTTTCGAAACAGCCATAGGCCACCGTGCCATAGTTGATGTGGCTCCTCCTTGTATCACAGGGGTTATGGTGACAGGTATCACCATGAACAGCGCTATTGTTGCCTGGCTCACCAACGAGCCGGCCACTGGCCGGGTTGAGTATGGAGAGACTGAGGCACACGAATCAACGCCAGTGGCTCATACGAGTCTCACAACCAGCCATGCAATCAGCCTGATTGGGCTCTCGCGGGACACTGAATACCACTTCAGGGTAGTATCTGTAGATTCCAGTGGCAATGAGGCTGCATCGACTGAATTTGATTTTAGGACGCTTGGGGATCTCCCTCCCGATTCATACACCATCATCGACGACAATGGTCAGGCAGCCCTGCGCATCTATCTGGCGCGACTCCAACTCGTGCCGACCACCGCGATGGAGTTGAGCCTTACAAATCCTGATGGTGTCCAAGTGGGCTTCAATTATGTCAACCCCGGTGCTACGGAAGCAGTCTTGCACATGGCCGACCCCTATGTCAGTCCAAAGCCCGGCACGTACACGTTGAGTTTTGCCGATGCCTCGGGTAAGCAGATATGGTCCGAGTTCACTTTTTCGGGCACGGATGTATCTGTCTCTTGCCTGAGTCTGGACTGGCAATACGTTGCTTACGCCGGGCGCTACACGCTTTATGGGATAAGCTTCAAGCTGGAAAACACGGGAGACCTTCCCATGTATGTCGATAAGGCTTTAGTTACCATCGGGACTCTGGTGTTCGAGACTCAAATTGGTGAGACTGTCTTGCCTGGAACCGAGAAGACCATCTGCAAACCGACCTACGTCATTGGCGTATCCCCGGGTTCGAAGAAATTCGTTCTGCAAATGATTGATGGGGCGGATGAGGTCTTCTATACTTATTCCTCCACAGTCACCCCCTCATAGACGGGTTACATTCCTGCCGGGTAGCGCCGTCGCATTCTCGTTTCGGTATCAGCGCCCCTCTATTCCTGCATCGCTACCCCCTCTCATGGCACTGCGTTTCGTTTGGTAGTCCCTGGTACAGTCTAGTGTTGAATCCGTCCGTTTTACGCATCGGTTTACCCTCAGTTATAATAGCTGAGGGTATCTCTTTGACAGGTGATCTGAAGCTGAACAGCCTCTCGCCTATAAGAATTATCTCCTTTGATATGGACGGAACCCTGACTGGAGGAAGGTTCACTGAGCTTGTCTGGGGTGAGGGGATCCCCAGACTCTATGCTTCAGCGAAGGGACTGCCCCTTGAAGAGGCCAAGGAATGCGTATTCAAGGAATATGCTGTGTTGGGTGAGGGCAAAAAGGAATGGTATGACATTAAGCACTGGTTCAGATTTTTCGGTTTGGGAGAGGACTGGAGAGGGTTGTTGGAGAGCTTCGGGCACGAAATCTGCACCTTCTCAGAGGTACCGAAGGTTCTGAATCTGCTCAGCGTGGAGTGCCCACTCGTGGTGACATCAAACGCCACCAGGGAGTTTACTGACATTGAGCTCGGGACTACTGGACTCAAGCCTTATTTCGCGAGCATATTCTCCTCCACCTCAGATTTTGGTGAAGTGAAAAGGACCCCTGAGGTTTATCTCAAGATTTGCCAAATGCTCAATGTGAAACCTCAACAGTTGGCGCATGTCGGTGACCATCGAGCTTTCGACTGCGATGTGCCGCGAGAGCTAGGCATAAGGGCCTTCTATCTCGATAGAGAAGGAAGGGAAATGGGAGACTGCGTGGTTCATAGCTTGAGCCAGTTTGTGGAGAGGCTACGCTTATGCTGCTGAGCCCTTTCTCTCCAGCCTCGTGGTGATATGTGAATGCTCATTGGCCTTCTGTCTGATACACATATTCCTGAGGCTGCGTCGAAACTACCTCATGAGATAAGACAGGTTTTTGATGGCGTTGATCTTATCTTGCATGCTGGTGACATCTATATCCCGTCTGTTCTTGATGATCTGGAGAGTATCGCACCAGTCTGGGCTGCCCGGGGGGATGATGATGTTGGAGAGATACTAAGAGACAGGCGAGTGAAAATGAAGCATATCTTGAAGGTTGCGAAGAAGACGATATGGCTTATCCATGATATGCCCTACCCATATCCAGTGGCGTCATGGCGGGCAGGCAGTCCCACAGGGAAGGTGAACGAGCCTCCTGATATTGTTGTGTTTGGTCATGATCATTGTACCATCGTGGAGAAGCGTGAAGGGGTTCTGCTGATCAATCCTGGTAGCCCCACCTTCCTCAACTACCGCCAGGGTGCCGGTACTGTAGGGTTGTTGAGTATCGACTCAGCCGAAACGAACATCCGGATCGTGGAGCTATGATGCGCCGCTGAAGGCTGTACATGTAACATTGAGTTCCAGCGGTGAGTCAGAAGATTACTGCTATCGCCGTTTGGTATCCCTCAGGTTTCTGGTTGCCGCCTCTTCAAGCAGATCCTGAAGGCCCTTGCCCGCTTTCGGTGTGGATTCTTCCTCTGCGGAGATTCTGGGGGCCGGTGGTGCAGGCCTTAGTATTTCATCTGCCTTCGATTCTGCGAGCGCTATTAGCCGGCCAAGCTCCTTGGTTTGGTTCTCAAGATTCCTAGCGCGGGCAAGTGTTTCCTCATTCTCCCGCTCCAGAAACCTGATGCGTTCGATGGCCTCGTCTAGCTTTTTGAGTAGCGGTTGCCCTGGCATTTGTCTCGTTTTCCCCCTTTCTCCCTGATTCCTCAGCGTGACTTCTGACGGAGAACTTGATGCCTCAATTCGTGGTATGGTGCTGATAATTAGCTCTTGGCCGTTTCAAGGTATCACAAGATAATATAGTTTAGCGCAATAGTCTTGCATTCATATCTCAAAAGGGGCCACGGCCCTAACAAATTGTTCTCACAAACTTGGGGAACGGCCAAATGAATCAATAAAGTACGTATTGCAAAAATATGCGGATAATGTATAGAATTTTAATTTGTCGTCTTCAGAACGTGCCATGCGGTTCATGCCGAAGGCGATCAGAATCCGGGCAAGGAGGGAAGGTGATTTGAATGCGCTAGGGAAGCATCTACTTCTGGACCTAAAAGACTGTAATCGGGAGGTGCTGGATGATCTGAATTTTCTTCAGAATGCTCTCGTTTCTGCAGCTCAAGAAGCGGGTGCTACCGTAGTAGGCAAATATTTTCACCGATTCGCTCCCCAGGGCGTGAGTGGCGCAGTTCTTATTGCTGAATCTCATCTTTCCCTGCATACCTGGCCCGAACATGGCTATGCTGCAGTGGACATCTTTACCTGTGGGGATTCGGTGAACAGTGAGTTGGCAGCAGAGCTGTTGATAAAAAGCTTGGAAAGCAAAGACGCCGCTGTTATGGAGATAAAGAGGGGCGTTTTTGTATCGTAGATAGCTCCCTGGATTGACGAAAGCATGAGTGAAGATCCTAGGCTGTGGTTCTATGACACTATCAATCCTCACTTTGTGCAGATGCACCGGGTGAGCGACATTGTGTATTCGGGCAGAACCCGATTTCAACAACTGCAGGTCATCCAGACCACCAGCTTTGGCCAGTGCCTGATTCTGGATGGCAAGCTGCAGTCGAGTGAGAAAGATGAGTTTATCTATCATGAGGCTTTGGTTCATCCTGCTATGATTACCCATCCTCGCCCAACCAAGGTGTTTATTGCTGGTGGTGGTGAAGGAGCTACGCTGAGAGAAGTGTTGAAGGATCGCTCGATGGAAAGGGTGGTGATGGTCGATATTGATGAAGAGGCCGTTGATATTTGTCGTCGCCTTCTTCCCTCTCTACACCAGCACTCGTTTGATGACAAGCGTGTGGAACTCATCTACCTCGACGCAAGAAAGTATCTCGCTGACTGTAGAGAGCAATTCGATGTCATCATACTGGATTTGACTGATCCTGTAGAGGATGGACTGTCGTATCTACTATATACCCAGGAATTCTATCGTTTGGCTAAGGGGAGGCTTTCTGCTCGGGGAGTCCTCTGTCTTCAGGCTGGGTCCTGCAGTTTGGGTGAGACGGGTATCTATGTAGCTGTCAACAATACCCTGCACTGTGTTTTCCCTCTTGTTTCTCAATATCAAGCTCATGTCCCTTCCTTTGGAGGGGAATGGGGCTTCGCTATGGCGTCTGAGGAGCAAGAGCTCAATCCTCTTTCGCTATCCGCAGAAGAGGTAGATAGTCGGATCTCTGCTCGACTGACCGGTGGTCTGCGGTTCTATGATGGAGTTGCTCACCAGAGCATGTTCCGCCTGCCTCGATACCTCCGACAGGAGATGGAGGCAGAACATCACCGTTACTGCGGATAAGCCTCCTCTCCTCTCTCGTTAGGCCACAATTCCACAAATCGCGACTTAGCCCAGGTTATCGAGGAACTTGTTCTAAGGTCTTGACAAATCGGCTGACTAAAGCAATAATGTTGATAAAGTTAGTACACAACGATGAAACTCTCTACTAAGGGACGATACGGCGTGAGGGCACTGTTGGATATAGCCCTCAATTGTGAAGCAGGGCCTGTGTTATTGAAAGATATTGCCAGGAGGCAAGAGATTTCAGCGCAGTACCTTGAGCACTTGATTTCTCCCTTGATAAAGGCTGGGATTCTGAGGAGTCTTCGTGGTTCTCGCGGGGGGATAACCCTGGCCAGGTCGCCCGAGGAGGTCGGGCTGAGCCAGGTTGTCGAGATTCTGGAGGGTTCGGTTGCTCCCGTAGAGTGTGTTGATAATCCTGACATATGTTCTCGCGCCAGTTCCTGTGTCACTCGTGATGTCTGGATGGAGATGAAGACCGCTATTATGGGAGTTCTTGAGGGGATTACTTTGAAGGATCTGATTGAAAGACATAGAGACAAGGAAGGAACGCAGCCCGGGATATACTCCATATAGCGAGATGCCCATGCTGCCGTTGATTTTGTGTCAACGGACGCGAGATCTGGGGTGGTAGATACATCTCATATCAGTGGCTGCAAGAGGGATAGAATTGTCCAGAAGAAGACGAGAGCCAAAGCCTAAGATAGCCACCAGTATCATTGAGTTGGTGGGCAATACACCGCTTGTTGGGTTGAACAGGGTGGCAAAGGGACTCAATGCAAGGGTGGTGGCCAAGCTTGAATCTTTCAATCCTCTATCCAGCCTCAAAGACAGGATTGGCGTTGCCATGATTGAGGCCGCTGAAAAGCAAGGGTTGATCAAGAAGGATACAGTGATTGTCGAGCCTACCAGTGGGAATACGGGGATTGCTCTGGCCTTTGTCTGTGCGGCCAAAGGTTACAAACTCATTCTTACTATGCCCGAGACCATGTCTATGGAAAGGCGTCAGCTTCTGGCTGCATTTGGTGCGGAGCTGATTTTGACGCCAGGGTCTGAGGGCATGACGGGAGCGGTGAGAAAGGCTGAAGAATTGGTAGCTGAGAGGCCAAATTTGTTCATGCCACAGCAGTTTAGAAATCCTGCCAATCCTCAGGTCCATAGAGAAACCACAGCCGAGGAGATTTGGGAGGATACTGATGGCCGGGTGGACATAGTTGTGGCAGGTGTGGGAACGGGAGGGACGATCACCGGTGTAGCTGAGGTAATCAAGTCCAGAAAAGCAGGATTCCAGGCTATTGCCGTTGAGCCGGCAGATTCACCGGTCCTTTCGGGTGGCAGGCCCGGTCCACACAAGATTCAGGGCATAGGAGCTGGTTTTGTTCCTGACGTACTGAGAATTGATCTCATTGATGAGGTTGTTCGGGTCAGTGTTGAAGATGCCAGGATCATGACTCGGAGGTTGGCCAGGGAGGAGGGAATCCTTGTCGGCATATCCTCTGGAGCGGCTGCCTGGGCTGCTTTGCAGGTTGCCAGGAGGGCGGAAAGCAAAGGCAAGCTCATCGTTGTCATATTGCCGGATACTGGTGAGCGCTATCTGACCTCTGGCCTTTTCCAGAAAGAGGGAGATATTGGGAATGGATGAAGTGACCATATCCAGAGCCATAACCGAGAGCTTCCTCAGGGACTTTATGGAGGCAATGGATACAGATGTTGCCATAGCTGGAGGAGGACCGTCGGGGCTGGTTACGGCCTACTACTTGGCGAAACGTGCTGTCAAAACGGTGCTGTTTGAGAGGTCATTGCGTGTTGGTGGCGGAATGCCTGGCGGAGGGATGATGTTCAATCGCATCGTTTTCCAGCAGGAAGGCAAGGAGATATTGGACGATTTTGGTGTGCGTACAAAGACATATCAGAAGGGCTACTATGTTGCAGATGCATTGGAGACCATTTCTACACTGTGTTCTGCGGCAATAAAGGCAGGAGCGAGAATATTCAACCTAATGAGTGTAGAGGATGTGATGGTACATGAGGATGGTAGGATAAGCGGCGTCGTATTGAATTGGAGTGCTGTTTCTCTGGCCAAGCTCCATGTAGACCCTTTGACAGCAAGATCGAAAGTGGTTGTTGATGCTACCGGCCATGATAGTGAGATATGCCACATGGTAGTGAAGAAGACAGGCAAGAACTTGCGCACCTCCAGCGGGGGAGTGGTGGGCGAAGGGCCAATGTGGGCTGAAAAAGGTGAGCGTGAGATAGTGGACAATACGGTAGAAGTATACCCAGGATTGATAGTAGCTGGCATGGCAGCCAATGCTGTCCTTGGTTCACCGCGGATGGGAGCCATTTTTGGAGGAATGCTGTTGTCCGGTAGGAAGGCAGCAGATTTGGCTCAGGGCATGTTAACCGGGAGGTAGACAAAATTCTCAGATTGTTGAAAGAGGATATCAACACAGTTTTTGCTAGAGACCCTGCGGCCAGGAACTTGCTGGAGGTCATATGCTGCTATCCTGGCTTGCATGCCCTGTGGTTTCATCGCCTGGCAGGGTTTCTGTGGCGGCACAGGCTACGCCTTCTGGCGCGGTTGCTGTCCCATAGTGGCCGTTTTGTCACCGGTATAGAGATTCATCCTGGAGCCAAGGTGGGGAGAAGGTTCTTTATTGACCATGGAATGGGTGTGGTTATCGGTGAGACAGCGGAAATCGGGGATGATGTGCTCCTATATCAAGGAGTAGTTCTGGGGGGTACCAGCCTGGAGAAAAAGAAACGTCATCCAAACATCGGGAATAATGTGGTTATCGGGGCTGCAGCCATATTGCTTGGCCCCATCACTGTGGGGGAGAGTGCCAGGGTTGGCGCAAATTCGGTGGTGGTGAAATCTGTCCCACCAGGAGCGACTGTGGTCGGAGTACCGGGGCGGATAGTGGAGGACAGGAGGGAGCCTGTGACAGATCTGGAACATGGCAAGTTGCCTGATCCGGTCAATGAGGCTATCAGGCTGATTGCGGAGCGGCACGAGAACCTGGCTGACAGGGTGAAGCAATTGGAGGATCTACTGAACGCCAGTGTTGGCGCGAGAGAGCAAAACAGAGGACATGGCGAATCAGATGGGAGGTACGCAAATGGCGAAAACGGTAGCAGAGATTAATGAGAAGATACGCAAAGGTCAGGCCGTTGTTGCCACTGCTGAGGAGATAATAGGCATAGTCGCCAAGAAAGGGCTGGAAAAAGCTTCTCGGGAAATTGACGTGGTGACTACTGCTACGTTTGGCCCGATGTGCTCCTCGGGTGCCTACATCAATGTTGGACATTCCAAACCGAGAATTAAATTTGGTGGCGGGGCTACGTATCTCAATGATGTTCCTGTCTATGCGGGATTTGCCGCCGTAGATATTTTCATTGGTGCTACCAGCCTTCCTGACAATGATCCGAGGAATAGGACCTACCCCGGTGAATTCAGCTATGGGGGTGGGCACGTAATCGAGGAACTTGTGGCAGGAAAGGATGTCAGACTGGTGGCTACTGCCTATGGGACGGACTGCTACCCGAGGAAGAAGATTGAAACTCTCATCAATCTGAAGGATATCAATGAGGCAGTGCTATTCAACATCAGAAATGCATATCAGAACTATAATGTGGCAGTGAACCTTTCCGACAGAACCATCCATACCTATATGGGCGTGCTCAAAGCGGACCTTGGGAATGCCAACTACTGCTCGGCGGGGCAGCTTTCCCCTTTGCTCAATGATCCATACTATAAGACCATTGGTATAGGAACCAGGATATTCCTGGGTGGTGGTGTGGGCTATGTTGCCTGGCAGGGTACGCAGCATAATCCCGACGTTCTAAGGGGAGACAATGGCGTGCCAAAGCGTGGTGCTGGCACCCTGGCGGTAATTGGCGATCTGAAGCAGATGAAACCGGAATGGCTGCGGGGAGTCAGTTTCCTGGGTTATGGATGCACTCTAATGGTGGGAATCGGTGTGCCCATCCCCATACTTTCTGAAGAGATACTGCATCATACCACAGTGAGAGATGAGGAAATATTTGCCGCAGTAGTTGATTACTCTGGGGATTACCCACAGGGGAGACCTGATATTCTGGGCGAGGTTAGCTATGCTCAACTCAAGAGTGGCAGAATAACAGTGCGACAGAAGCATGTTCCTACAGCCTCACTATCCAGCTATCCAAAGGCTGTGGAAATCGCTCAGACGCTGAAGGAATGGATACGCAGTGGGCAGTTTCTGCTGACTGAGCCTGTAGCACCGTTGCCTGGGGTAGAGTCGGGGATAACCTTCAAACCGTTAGAGGAACGTCTTTCATAAAAGGGGGCTCAAAATGGCGATTTCCAGAAGAGTGGTCCTGCATTTCCCGCGTTCTTCGGTCGATCAACCGATAATATATCGGCTGGTTAAGGATTATGATCTCACGTTCAACATCCTCAAGGCTTCGGTGACTCCGAATGAGGAAGGGCTGCTGGTCTTGGAACTGAGTGGTGAGCGAGAGAATTATGAGAAGGGCGTCCGATATTTGGGGGAAGTGGGTGTGGAGATTCAACCCCTGAGCCGGGACATCACTCTCAATGAAGATAGGTGCACTCACTGTGGTGCATGTATTACCATTTGTCCCACTGGAGCATTCACCCTCGAGTTGCCCAGTAGACGGGTGAAATTCCTAGACAAGAAATGTATTGTTTGCGGGCTTTGCATCAAGGCCTGTCCTCCGCGGGCAATGGAGATGCGTCTTTAGTCTATGCATGAGTACCAGCCCAGATTTTATCGACATTGGATTAAGGACAAGGATCTGGTTTCCTTCAGTGTCGTAGTGGAAGAGTCTGATCTGTATGTGCGGGCGAGGCGCAATCTCAGGAGAAAGACGCTGAAGGTGCTGGTGAGGCATCGTGCCTCTCTGGAAGGATACATCGAGCGGTGTCCCCAATTCTTGACTTCTCTGGAGCCCGTCGCCGTTGGAGAAGATGCGCCGCTGATTGTCAGAGCCATGGCTGAGGCCGCTGACAAGGTTGATGTTGGTCCTATGGCTGCTGTGGCTGGTGCTATAGCTGAATATGTCGGAAAGGAATTACTACCCTTCTCTCGGGAGGTGATTGTGGAGAATGGTGGAGACATATTCCTCAAAATTATGAAGGCAAGGTCAATAGGAGTTTATGCCGGAGAGTCTTCTCCCTTCACCGGCAAAATAGGCTTAGAAATTTCTCCCGAAGAGACACCGCTGGGAATTTGCACGTCCTCAGGAACTGTTGGACATTCGCTCAGTTTTGGTCGGTCAGATGCGTGCATCGTGCTCTCGCGTTCCACTCCCCTGGCTGATGCAGCTGCCACCGCCATAGGCAATCTTATTGGGTATGCAGATGACATTCCTCGGGGGATTGATTTCGCCAGATCTGTCGAAGGAGTAAGAGGAGTGTTGATCCTCAAGGATGACCGAATAGGCATTTGGGGGGATGTGAAGATAGTTACTGTTGGAGGGCTGAATGAAACGGATATATCTTGACCACGCAGCTACTACTCCGACGCATCCTGAGGTAGTAGAGGCCATGTTGCCGTATTTTAGTGAGTCCTTCGGTAACCCCTCCAGCATACA
>JBGOWL010000237.1:0-3304 GCA_041478585.1 Dehalococcoidia bacterium
AAGTGGATTAATAGCAGACCTGTGTTAGAAGCACGCTGAAGGAATACTAGAAATCCGTTAGAAATCGCGGGCTGCTCCAGCCCAGCTACGACCAAGACCCGGCCCTCTCAGATGTAGATACCCACGGGCAGAGCCCGTGGAACCCTGCCCTTCGGGTTATTGGAGGAATAGTATGTGACGTGCCCCCCGAAAACTGGTCCAGGTGAAATGCTACACTTTGGCTTTCCCATCCTTTTGCTGCAGGGCGTAGTATTTATGAGTAACTGGATTGCGCACTCTCTTCTTGCCCATGCTATCCCCGTTCCTACCTCTACTTCTGTACTTACCTATATGTGGAAGTCGTCTTGGATAGTACCAGATGGGCAATGGAGGGTGTCAGGTCACGAGGGCTGTCCTCTTCCTCTTCAAAATGTAAGTCTGTAAGTCTCCCCTCGGGCAATGTCGGCTCCAGGGTTTCATGCCCCATGGTGGGCAGCACTGCAGAATACGTCACATTGTTACGTTGTGGACTTCTGTGCGTGCTCTAGCTTGAAAGTGTTAGCGCGTATATTTCCTCGCCTTAACTGTGATGTGTTCTTTATGAATATTGAGTCTCGCACTGAGCTCATTGGCAAACTTCTGGGCATCTTGCTTCTTCTCAAAGAGCATTAGCGGGATGCCATGCTTATCCTCGGTCTTCCCTTTAAACTCAGTGATGTGTTTGTCGATGAAAGCTATCAGGTCTTCATTCCTTTCCGGCCCTAAGTCCTTGGTAATGTGAACCTCGTGAAGGGCCTTATCAATTGGAGTGAAGCCTTCTCTAGGTCGCCACTTGCGTATTCTTCTTTCCGGATGTTCCGGATGTTCTGTCATATCTCTCCTCGTTCACTTTGGTGTATGTGGTCAGCAACGGTGGGACAGTTGAGCCTTCGAATTAATAGACACTTTGGAGGCCATTACTCTGCTCCCTGGCGGTTCTATTGTAGTCCCTTCTAGCCTGGAATGTCCTGCTTTTAGCCTCCTTTCTTCTCTGTATTACCTTAAGATGTCTGCCTGTGTAGACATCATAGGGGGTGACATCGCCAAGCCCTTCGTGATGGCGCTGGTAGTTGTAGTAGTCGATAAATGCTTGGAAGTCAGTGTTCCCTCCTCACAACAATTTCGATCCGCTCGGTCGAATACCGGGACTTCTCAATAGGACAATTCTATCCTCTTCAAATCATCAACTGACATTATCGCTGGACCAGTTCTTGGGGGGCAGAACAATTGTTCAATAGGTCTAACTCTAGAGGCGGTACAATGATCGCGGGCAGGTCAATGGGGCATCCTCTCACATACAACATATAACACCACCACCCTAGATGCAGAGGAATCTATCGCATCCAGAGTACGGAGGAGGGATTACAAATGTCTTTCTACCAGCTTTGTTCCAGATTCTAATGCCAAGAATAATGGCTCAGGGGGCAAATCCCCCATAGGCCATCATACCGTAACCTCGTTTTTCTTGTCCTTCGCCGGTTCTGATTCTTTCTCTTCATCTGCCGGCTTGTCTTCATCTCGCTTGCCAGCAGACTTATTATTGCAATTCTCTGCGGCATTATCGGTCACATAGAACCCCGGTCCCTTGAAAACAATGGGCACTAGGGAGAACAGGCGGCGGGCCTGGCTGCAGCACTGCGGGCAATTGTCCTCTACTTTCTCATCAAAATGCTTTTTTAGTTCAAACCGCAGAGAACACGCATTGCATTGATACTCGTAGATCGGCATTCAATTCCTCCTATCGCTCAACAGCAACTCCCCAAAAGACCGCAAAGCCTTCACTCTATCCTCAGGCCGATTGTCCCGAGGAACCAACTTTAAGTCCCTGATGCTGGCTCAAGCCTGTTCGGTACTCGCGCTGGTGCAAGCCAGGCAACCATTCCCGACAGGAAGTTGGTTTTTAAAATCATGGATGCGGCAACAGGCTGGTTTACCCTCGTCCAGGTGTTTCAGAAAAGCACACGCTCCATTCTCATGGCGTATGAGAAAACTGCTTGTACCGGGCCAAGTCTGATCAGTGTACCTTTCCAGGAACTCATCCTAGAAAACCCCCAGTTCATCAGCAATCCGTCGCGCCTCCACCAAACCCAGGTGAACCTGATACGCTCCACAACACTCACCACAACGCAAGCAATCGATTGTTCCGTTTGCTCACAACAGCTTCTGCTGCCATCTAACAGACCACCCGTTGCACAAGCTTCATGGCGTTGTTCCATATCACATCTCTCTGACACCCACTTCCTATGGAGAGACTAATTCTTTATAGCCTGGCACTCCCCTACGTTCAACTCATTTACAGTTCATAGTTTAGTACTCCGGCATGGCCGGTCCAGCAGGTGCCTTTTCCTTCTCAGGGATATCGCTCACCAGCGCTTCAGTGGTCAATATCATGACAGCCACGCTGGATGCATTCTCCAGCGCCGTGCGGACCACCTTCAAGGGGTCGATAATGCCCTTCTTCACCATGTCACCGTACTCGTTCTTGGCAGCATCATAGCCATATCCGGGTTTGCCTTTCTTTATCGTATCCACTATCACAGAGCCCTCGGCTCCAGCATTGATGGCAATCCATTTGATCGGTTCCTCGATGGCCTCTTTCACGATCTTGACGCCGATAGCTTCATCGCCGTCCTTTAAATGAGGCTCCAGGGCAGTAGAGGCATTGAGCAGAGCTACTCCGCCACCGGGGAGTATGCCCTCTTCCACAGCAGCCCGGGTAGCAGAGAGGGCATCCTCTACACGATGCTTCTTCTCCTTCAGCTCGGTCTCGGTGGCCGCGCCGACCTTGATCACAGCCACGCCGCCCGCCAGTTTCGCCAGTCGCTCTTGCAGCTTCTCGCGGTCAAAGTCCGATGTGGTCTCATCTATCTGGGCCTTTATCTGCTTCATGCGACCCTTGATGGCATCCTCAGAGCCTTTGCCCTCAACGACAGTGCAGTTATCTTTGTCCGCCACCACCTTGCGGGCACGGCCCAGATCAGCCGCCACTACAGAGTCCAGCTTTCGGCCCACTTCCTCGGAGATCACCTTGCCGCCGGTGAGGACAGCCATATCCTCCAGCATGGCCTTGCGGCGATCACCAAAGCCCGGAGCCTTCACCGCCAGACAGTTGAGGGTGCCTCTCAGCTTGTTCACCACCAGGGTGGCAAGCGCCTCGCCCTCGATGTCCTCAGCAATTATCACCAGATTCTTGCTAACCTGGAGTATCTTCTCCAAGGCCGGCAGCATATCAGCTACGGCGGAGATCTTCTTGTCGGTGATGAGGATGTAGGGATCCTCAATGACC
>JBGOWL010000043.1:0-8554 GCA_041478585.1 Dehalococcoidia bacterium
AGGTTGTAGTAGACAACTATCAGAAAGACAAGGGTATGCTGATTCAGATCCTGCTGGATCTGAATCACGGTTTCGGCTGGCTGCCAGAAGAGGCGCTGCTGGAGGTGAGCAAGCAGCTGAGAGTACCTCTCGCCCGTGTGTATCAGGTGGCCAGTTTCTACAAGGCTTTTAGCTTCTCACCCAAAGGGCGCCACACCGTGACAGTGTGCTTGGGGACAGCATGCCAGGTTCGCGGTGCAACCCGCCTTCTGGACAGAAACGCAGATATGCTCAAATTGGCACCGGGGGAGACAACACCGGATATGCGTTTCAGCCTGGATACCGTCAGTTGCCTCGGTTGCTGTGCTTTGGGGCCAGTAATGGTAATTGACGGGAAGTACCACAGCAACCCTGCGACCTCGGAGCTAGAGCGCCTTTTTGAGGCAGCACAATAAAGGAGGGGAAATGCCCAAAAGACTTTCCTCAGCAGAGGAGCTTGATAATCTAAGAAAGAAAATAGTCTCGAAGAGAGATCCTCATAAGCTTGGGATCACAGTCTGCGCAGGTACCGGCTGCCAGACCTACGGGGCAAAAGCTGTTTTCGACGCCTTCGTAGAGGAGGTGAGGAAACAAGACCTGTCAGACAAGGTAGATGTTAGAGCTACCGGCTGTCATGGATTCTGTGAAAAGGGTGTCCTCATTGTTGCTTTCCCAGAGGAGATCGCCTATGTCAAGGTACAGCTTGAGGACGTTCCTGAAGTGGTCACCGCCGTGGCCAACAAGCAGATTGTGGAGCGCCTCCTTTACAAAGACCCGGTGACCGGCAAGACGATAGTCAAGGAATCAGACATTCCTTTCTACAAGCATCAGACCCGCCTCGTCTTCGGCAACAACAAGTTGTTAGATCCAAAGAAGATAGAGGAGTATATTGCCTTGGGTGGCTACAGTGCGCTGGGCAAGGCCTTGTCCCGGATGAAGCCGGACGAGGTACTGGCAGAGGTGAAGAAGGCCAATTTGAGAGGAAGGGGAGGGGGAGGATTCCCGGCAGGCGCAAAGTGGGAAGAGACGAAGAGTGCCCCGGGAGAGCCAAAGTATGCTGTAGTCAACTGCGACGAAGGTGACCCAGGTGCCTACATGGACAGATCTCTCATGGAGGGCAATCCACACAGTGTCATTGAAGGACTCCTCCTGTGTGGATACGCTATCGGTGCTCATCAGGGTTATGTGTATGTGCGCAAGGAGTACCCGCTGGCCGTCGAAAACCTCAGAATCGCTCTGAAGCAGGCTGAGGAATATGGACTTCTGGGTGAGAATATCCTCGGCTCAGGATTTGGCTTCTCCGTTGGGGTCCACCGTGGGGCTGGAGCCTTTGTTTCAGGAGAATCGAGCGCCTTGATGGCTGCTATCGAGGGCAAAGTGGGCGAGCCAAGGCTCAAGTACGTTCACACGGCCGTAAGCGGAATAAAGGGCAAGCCCACCAATCTGAACAACGTTGAGACATATGCCACCGTGCCCCTCATCATCGACAAAGGTGCCGACTGGTTCAGGTCTATCGGCACGAAGGGAAGCAAGGGTACGAAGATATTCTCACTGGTGGGAAAGGTGAACAACACTGGCTTGGTGGAAGTGCCCATGGGCATGACACTGAGGCAAATAATCTATGATATCGGCGGAGGAATACTTCAGGGGAAGAAGTTCAAAGGCGTTCAGACTGGCGGTCCGTCAGGAGGAATCATCCCAGAGAAGCACCTCGATGCCCCCGTCGATTTCGATGAGCTAACTAGACTCAACTCTATGATGGGATCAGGCGGCATGGTGGTCATGGACGAGGACACCTGCATGGTGGACATAGCCAGGTATTTCGTGGACTTCCTGTGCGGAGAGTCGTGCGGGAAATGCATTCCTTGCCGCGAGGGACTACGGTTACTTCAGAGGATTCTGACCGACATCTGCAAAGGGCAGGGGAGCAAGGGAGATATAGAGACTATAGAAGAGGTGGCTCAAGTGATGCTGGATGCCTCCCTCTGTGCCCTGGGGACCACTGCAGCCAATCCAGTCCTCAGCACTCTGAAGTACTTCAGAGATGAATATGAAGCGCATATAGACAAGAAGCGCTGTCCGGCCAGGTTCTGCAAAGCTCTGACCTCCTACTATATCGATCCCGATAAGTGTTCAGCCTGTTTGATTTGCTTGAGGAACTGCCCGGCCCAGGCCGTCAACGGTGCAAAGGGTGAAATACACTGGATCAATCAAGAGAAATGCACCAGTTGTGGTGTGTGTTTTGACGTTTGCCCAACTCGGTTCAGTGCTGTAGTGAAGATTTCGGGCGAAGCCGTGCCACCACCTCCACCGCCCGGAACCAAGGTAAGTCGAAAGAAGGAGGGATAGAGATGGAAGGAATGGTAACTCTACAAATAGACGGCAAGCAAGTGAAAGCCAAGACAGGGGCAACTGTTCTACAGGCAGCCCGAGAGAACAACATCAGGATACCAACCCTTTGCGTGCATCAGAAGCTGGTGCCCTATGGAGCTTGTCGTATTTGCAGCGTGGAGGCAGAGAAGAACGGCAAGATCCGCATAGTAGCCTCCTGCGGTTATCCCGCCGAAGATGGTCTGGTAGTGAGAACCCGCAGTCCCAGGCTAGACAGGATACGAAAACTACTCATCGAGATGGTTGCCCCTCAGGCAGTGTTCGAGGGAGATGTAGGTGGTGAGATAAGAAAACTGGCTGATGAGTACGGAGCTGATATCCATCGCTTCGAGTCTCGCCTCAGGGTAAGATCACAGAGGTGTATCCTCTGTGGACTCTGTGTGCGCTACTGCGAAGAGGTTGTAGGTGCTCCGGCGCTAGGCTTCGCAGGGAGGGGAATCGAGCGCAGAGTGGTCTTCTACCCCGAGATAGCCAGGAGGGTCTTTGCTGGCGGTATGGAGTGGGCCACTGAAGTGTGCCCCACGGGTAAGATAGGCGCTGAATCAGACGGCACGTACTTTGGGTTCACCATCGATGATTTCCTGGCTGGTAAGCTATGAGCCGGTAGTGAAGGAGGACTAAGAAATGGTTATGCCGCTTCATCGAGTAAATGTGCTTACGGGGGTCAAAGCTGCCATCATTCTGGATGACCCCACCGAATATGCGGCTTTGATCAAGCAGGCAAGTCGCCCCCTTATGGTGCTCGGCCCCAAACTGCTGGAGTGTACTCTGGGAGATAAGCTCCTCCTGGAGTATGCCCTCGAGATAGCCAAGGCGGCCAAAGCGCCCATATGCGCCACGGCGCATGTCAAAGGGAAAATGGTAGAACTAGGAGTGAAGCCGGATAGTGAATACGATGCCGTGGAAATAGTGAACCAGCTCACGGACCCCGACTGGCATGGAGTGAAGAAGGAGGGGAACCACGACCTGGTCCTCTTCTTCGGCCTCAGGACAGACCTTGGGAATCAGGGGCTTTCTGCCCTAAAGCATTTCGCCCCTCACTTGAGGACTATGACGCTGTGCAAATATGTTTTCCCTAATGCCGACTATTCCCTCCCCAATTTCAGAAAGGACGAGGAGTGGAAGGAATTTCTGGACGAATTGATATCTAACTTGAAGGAGGAGTAACAGATGGATTTTCACGTCGATATCGGGCCTCAGTACGAGGGTGAGACAGTCAGAAAAGACGATATGCAGGTCGAACTCGGGGGGCCTAAGATCAAGGCCAAGTTTGAGCTGGTTAGGCTGAAGAACCCCGACGAGGTGGAGCACGAGAAGGTTGAGGTGATCGGCCCCGACCTCAAGGACCTGCCTGAAGGTAGCAGCCAGCCTCTGGCCATCATTGTGGATATCGCAGGTGCAGAACTAGAGAAGGATATGGAGCCTGTCATCGAGAGACGGATTCATATGTACGCCAACTACATCGAGGGGCTCTATCATCTGAACCAGAGAAATGATATCTGGCTCAGGGTTAACAAGGCCGCTTTCAAGAAGGGCTTCGATTCTTTCAAGGAATTCGGCGAGATACTGATCTTCCTGTTTACCTCCGAGATATCCGCTATTGAGAAGATCTCAGTTACCTTCATCACTGATGCGAAGAAGGTAGAAGAGATGCTTCCTGAGGCAATCAAGGTATATGAAGCCAGGGACGAGAGACTGAGGGGCATGAAGGAAGAGGACGTCGAGGTGTTCTATGGCTGTGTCCTCTGTCAGAGCTTTGCTCCGACCCACTGTTGCGTCATAACTCCAGAGAGGATCGCCAACTGTGGTGCCATAAGCTGGCTTGACGGCAGAGCCGCCTACAAGCTCGACCCCGAGGGACCTATCTTCGAGGTACAAAAAGGAGACCTTCTGGATCCAGTACGAGGGTAGTACAGTGGACTTGATCAGGTAGTGGCCGAAAGGTCTCTGGGTCAATACACTCAGGTCTATCTCCACAGCGCCTTCGAGCATCCCCACACTTCATGCGGTTGCTTCCAGGCCATCCTGTTCTATATCCCTGAGGTAGACGCTTTCGGAATCGTGCACAGGGATTACGTTGGGCCAACGGTGATCGGGGAGCCCTTCTCCAAAATGGCTGGGGTGACCTCTGGCGGAAGGCAGGTAGAGGGCTCATGCGGAATGGCGTTGGAGCTCATCAGGTCCCCCAAATTCTTCCAGGCCGACGGCGGACTTCAGAGAGTAGTCTGGATGCCCAAGGACATCAAGGAGCGATATAAGGAAGTCATACCTGAGGATTTGCACGATAAGATAGCCACAGAAGAGGATGCCAAGAGCGCCGATGAGTTGGTGGCATTCCTGGACAAAGTAGGACATCCCTGGGTGAAGGGTGAGGTGGCACTTCCCTGACCGATCAGATAGTTGAATAGGAGGATTTTATCATGGCGATCAAAGGAACCGATGTTGTCAAGAAGCTCCCTGAGGCAGGCAAGAAAAACTGTAAGGAATGCGGTTTCCCCACCTGTTTCGCCTTCGCCATGAAGCTGGCCTCTGGAGGCGCAACGCTGGACAAATGTCCATACCTTGCCCCCGAGGTCAAGGCAGAACTGGAGGATGCGCTGGCTCCAGCCATCAAACTGGTCACTATAGGCTCTGGCAAGAACGCCCTCCCAATCGGAAATGAAGAGGTGGTTTACAGGCATGAGAAAACCTTCGTTCACCCCACAGGCATAGCCATTCTCATCTCTGACAAGGAGACAGGGTCAACTGTAGAAGAGAAAATAAGGAAGATAACGGAACTGCAATTCGACAGGGTGGGGTTGACCCTCAAAGCTGATGCGGTGGCCCTGCAGTTTGAGTCTGGAGACAAGTCAAAATTCCTTGCTCTGGTGAAGAAGGTTCACAGCAGCACAGATCTTGGAATGATTCTCATCTCGACGGACGTAGACACACTCTTCGCAGCAAGAGATATCATCGCCGATAGGAAACCACTCCTCTATCCCATAACAAAGGAGAACATTAACGCAGTGATTCCTAAGGTGAAGCAGTCTCCTACTCCACTAGGAGTCAAAGCATCTAGTATCGAAGAGCTCACCACCTTGACCTCCAGGTTGAAAGCCGAGAAGATCGATGATTTGGTCTTGGACCCCGGCTCTAAGAATGTTATGGAAGGCATCAGGGATCAGACTTTCATCCGACGAGCTGCAGTGAAGCAGAATTTCAGGCCCCTTGGCTATCCGACCATAGCCTTCCCGTGCTTCATGGCCAAAGACGGTCTGAAGGAATTGCTCGTTGCCTCTGCATTCGTAATCAAATATGCCTCTATCGTAGTTGTTTCCGACTTTGATAAGTACGCACTACTTCCACTCCTAGTACAACGGCTCAACATATATACCGATCCACGAATGCCACTATCAGTTGAAGAGAAGTTCTACGAAATTGGCAAGCCAGATGAGAATGCCCCTGTCCTCATCACTTCCAACTGGGCTCTGACCTACTTCATCGTATCATCAGAGGTAGAAGGCAGTAAGGTAGACGTGTTCCTCTGTGTCAAGAACACGGAGGGCCTTGGAGTACTCACGGGTTGGGCAGCAGGTAAGTTCACCGGTGACAGCATCGGCCCCTTCATCAGGAAGTGCGGAATAGAGCAAAGGACAAAGACTAGAACACTGTTGATTCCGGGGAAGGTAGCCAGAATCAAAGGTGAGCTTGAAGAAGCCATGCCGGGCTGGAAGATTGTGGTAGGGCCCAGAGAAGCAAGTGATATCCCTGGCTTCCTGCCGGGTTTTGCGGCCAATCTGAAGAAGTAGGAAACGAATATGACCAGCACCATTGTCGTCGCCGGTAAAGGCGGAACCGGCAAGACGACTATTTCCGCTCTTCTGATACAACTTCTTTCACAAAAGGGGGTTGTATTGGCTATTGACGCCGACCCTGCCACCAACCTCAACCAGGCTCTCGGTGTGCCACCGGGAGAGACCGTGGGCGGGATACGCGAGGAAATGACACAGTCCATACAGAGGGGTACTTTCAGTCCAACGACCTCCAAACAGGAATACCTGGACTACAAGATAAAGGCAGCGCTGGACGAATATAAGGGGTTTGATCTCCTGGCGATTGGGCGACCCGAGGGACCTGGCTGCTATTGCGCAGCCAACAACATGCTCCGTCTATCTATCGACAAGCTGGGCCACAACTACCGCTATGTTGTCATCGATAGTGAGGCGGGAATGGAGCACATCAGCCGTCAGACAACCAGGGACGTGGACATACTCCTCATCGTCTCTGACCTCACTCAAAGAGGCATCAGAACTGCTGCCGCCATGAAGTCACTGATAAAGGAATTGAGAACCAGTGTAGGCAAGATCTGCCTTGTAATCAACCGCTCCCTCAACGGACTGCCCCCCGAGATAATGGAGACAATCAAGAAGCACGGCTTCGATCTGATGGCTACCATACCGCAAGACCCTAATCTGGCCAACTTAGAAGTCAAGGGTTTGCCAACCACGGAGCTGCCTCAGGATTCACCTCTTCGAACTGGAGTAGCTGGGCTCATCGACAAAATTGATCTTTAGTTAGAGAGTTAGAAGCGGGATGGAGGAATGGGGCTCAAAGACAAGGGGCTAGTCAGCATCAAGGAAATCGATGGACCACTAACTCCGCATAATGCTTTTATCAAGCGAGAGATGGACCTGAGAAAAGAGGCCCTGGGTTTCGTACACAATGTTTCCAAATTGGCGGAATACCTGGGAGGTGAAGTCGAGTCACTGGGAATCGGTGAAAACTGGGCAATGAAAAAGGAGGTTTTCCCAGGAATCGAAATTCACTTTCTCTACACCGATGCTGACGAGGAATTCCCCAGCAGTATCAGAGTCCTCTACTCTGGTAACAACATCAAGAAAATCCGCGGCGAAGACCTCGTTGAGCTTACCATCGCCTGCCTGAACCATATGCTCAGATATGTTAGAGAAACAGTAGAGAATCCACCGGAAATCTGCACACGAGTATGAAGCACACCAGTTCCAAGAAGACTACGGAGAGACTGAGCCATATCCTTGCCGGCCACAGGCCGGAAAGAGTTGAATTGATACCCATCTTGCAGGAGGTAGAAGAGGAATTCGGATACTTGCCCAGAGAGGCCATGCTTGAGGCGGCCAATTTCACGCAGATTCCAGCCAGCGCTGTATTCGGCATAGCCACCTTCTATAATCGGTTTCGCTTCACCCCATTGGGCAAACACCCTGTCAAAGCCTGCATGGGGACTGCCTGTCATATGCAGGGAGGGTCTCTTGTTTCAGAGGCTCTGGAAAGAGAACTGGGGATCAAAGTGGGTGATATCACCCACGATGGAGAATTCAGCCTGGACAGGGTAGCCTGCATTGGCTGCTGTGTCCTGGCTCCCGTGGTAGTAGTAGGTGATGACATTCATCCCAGAATGACTCCTTTCAAAGTGGAGGAGATCCTGGCCGAACTCAAGGAGCGAGAGGCCAGCAAGACCACCCACAAGAGTTAGCATTACCCCGCAAATGACCTTCGACCAGATCAAGCATCAAGCCATCTCAGAGTGGGAAGCGCTGCAGCAGAAGCCCCACATCCTCGTCGGCACGGCCACATGTGGCAGAGCAGCCGGTGCTCTCGATGTGGCAAGAACCTTCGAAGCAGAGATAAGAAGGCAGAATATTGACGCTCCCGTTGTTCCGGTTGGTTGCATGGGTATCTGTTACGCCGAGCCACTCGTGGTCATCATCAAGCCAGACAACTTCAGCGTTTGCTATGGTAATACAACCTCAGAGAGCGTCCGTCGCCTGGTAGAAGGCTATGTGGTTGGCGATGACCCCTGCCTTGAGCTCGCCCTGGGCACTTTTGAAGTAGCCGATGGGAACGCCCCCTCCATTCCCGAACTACCCAGATTTGATCATGAGCTGCGTCTGATCCTGCGCCACTGCGGCTATATCAACCCTGAGAGCATAGACCACTACATCAGCCGCGGTGGATACAGCAGCCTGGTCAAGGCTCTGGGCATGCCACCGCCAGAGATCCTCTCTGAGGTCAAACAGTCTGGTCTCAGGGGCCGTGGAGGAGCCGGCTTCGCTACGGGGACTAAGTGGGAGTTGTGCTATAACGCCCCAGGACAACCGAAATACATTATCTGCAACGCCGATGAAGG
>JBGOWL010000113.1:0-5811 GCA_041478585.1 Dehalococcoidia bacterium
CTTTATCCCCTCGATATACCCAGCAATTATCTTAGTATCCTCATCATGAGCAAAGTATCTCAAGAAATCCATCTCGTTCAGGTCAGCAGCGTTTCCATAGCTAACACCTTTGCTGAAGAAAATGCCGCGCTGCGCTCCTACAAGAATAAACTCCCTGCTATTGCCCCCGCTTTGAGACATAAAGCCAACATTACCAGTCTGTCGAGAACCACCAGTCTCAAAAGTCACGCCTATACGAGGGTTGTGTATCCCGAGACAGTTTGGGCCAATGAGACGCACCCCACCACGGCGAGCAATTTCAACTAGCTGGGTCTCTAACCCAAGACCATCCTCTTCGCCCGTCTCTTTAAAGCCCGCAGTGAAACAAGTGACCACCTTGACCTTTGCCGTTGCACAGTCATGCACTACCTTCGGGGTGAGCGGAGCTGGAACAGCACAGACTGCGTTATCCACTGGATCAGGGATGTCTAGAATACTGGGATAGGCCTTCAACCCCATAACCTCACTCACGTGCGGGTTGACGGGGTAGACTTTCCCTTGATAATTGCAGTCCAGCAATGGTCGCAGGAAATTTCGATTGGTAAGGGAGTCAGCATTGGAAGAAACCCTATGATAGCCACCGACTTTCGGATAGAAGACAAAACCTATATCCATCATTAGTTGGTCTTCACTCTCCTATGATTTGAACGACTATCTCTCTTGAACGCGGGCGGTTATCAAAATCGACACAAACGATTTGCTGCCAAGTTCCCAATAGCATCCTCTTATTCACAAAGGGGACCGTTAGCGATGGACTGAGGAGGGAAGCTCGCACATGCGAATGACCATTGCCGTCACCCCAGGCTCGGTTGTGTTGGTAGTCCATGTTAGCTGGAACCAGTCTATCCCACGCAGTCTTGAAGTCAGCCAACAATCCCGATTCATATTCAATCGTAGTAATACCTGCCGTCGACCCGACAGCAAACACGGTTGCGATCCCGCTCCCAACACTTGAGTTTTCAATCTCCCTCGCTACCTGTCCGGTTACATCTATGATCTCAGAATTTCCATTTGTCTTGATTCCTATTCGCCTGCTTTCCACCACCCGGAATCACCTCCTTTACCAGACAACCTCATCAAGCTCAAACACAGGCCCGTCCCGACACACCTGTTGCAGACCCTTCCGTGTCTTTATGGTGCAGCCATAACAAGCTCCCACCCCACACCCCATCACAACCTCCAAAGAAATCTGAACACGCCCTCTCTTCAAGCCACCATCACATGCCATCGACCGGTACATCGAAATCGGTCCACAAGCAAAGACTTGGTCAGCTTGGTCAGCACATTCGGCAATGAGACCAGTCACCACCCCTTTCACACCTGCAGAGCCATCCTCAGTGGTTGTGAAACACGTGATTCTTGATGAGAGCGACGACAAGGGATAAAGCAGAGAGACATTCCGGGCACCCATGAGGAGCACGACTGAGCACCCGTCATCTAGCCCCTTTGTAGCCAAGAAAAGCAACGGAGCCAAGCCAAGGCCACCAGCAACCAGAAGAAGCCTATGAGAATCTGGCCCGATTGAGAAACCATTGCCCAAAGGTCCCACAAGATCAAGACAATCCCCCTGCTGACGCCGAGAAAGCAGAACCGTACCTCGGCCGACCACACTGAAAAGCAGAGCAATCCGTCCTGCTTTGGTGACCTGATGGATGCTTAGAGGACGGCGCAGCAACGGATCATGGCTGTTTCCACAGCGCGCCATGACAAATTGTCCCGGTCGTGCAATAGCAGCAATTTCCGGAGCCTCCAGCCAAACCAGATGGGTTTGAGGCATTATTTCCTCGTTGGATACTATGTGAGCAGTCGCCTGTTTCATCTTCTCAGACGGTCCCTCAAGGGCCAAACATTGAGAACATCCCCAATGCTCATTACAGAAAACCACCGCCAACTACCGGAGTTCTTGCTGATACTCCTGAAGAGACTTGGGTAGGATCTGATGTTTCTTTATGGCCTCTATGCCTTCAGCGCTGGCCTGTGCCGCCGCTATCGAAGTTATGTAGGGGACTTTGTACTGAGTTGCCGTCTTGCGGATGTAGCTATCATCATATTTGCTGCTCTGACCAGCCGGCGTATTGATCACCAGTTGAATATCCTTGTTCTTGATCGCATCGGCGATGTTCGGCCTGCCTTCATGGAGTTTCTTTACTCGAGTATTTGGTATGCCATGCTCTGTCAGTAGAGCACTCGTTCCCTCCGTCGCATAGATTTGAAATCCTAGTTCCTGGATTTTCCGGGCTATCGGGGGTAACTCTGGCTTATCATTATCCGCTACAGTCAAAAGCACGTTCCCCTCAACAGGCAACCTAGCCCCTGCAGCCTCCGCAGCCTTGTAGAAAGCCAGGCCAAATGTGTCAGCGATCCCCATGACTTCTCCAGTGGATTTCATCTCCGGGCCCAGCACAGGGTCAACCTCAGGGAACATGTTAAAGGGGAAGACTGCCTCCTTCACTCCTACGTAAGGAAGCTTGCGTTTTCTGAGTTCAGGGAAATCCTTCAGTTTCTTGCCCAACACCAGCCTGGTGGCAATAGGCGCCATGGGGATTCCTGTCAGCTTAGACACGAAAGGAACAGTGCGTGAAGCCCTCGGATTGGCTTCCAGAATGTATACCTTGTCACGGCAAATGGCATATTGAATGTTGACAAGTCCAACGACTTTCAAATGCCTGGCTATTCTCGCCGTGTACTCCTCAATTGTGTTCAGGTGCTCTTCCTTGATTGTTCGAGGCGGAATGACACAGGCTGCGTCTCCCGAATGAACACCGGCCAGCTCAATGTGCTCCATGACAGCAGCAACGAACGTATCATCCCCATCGCAGAGAGCATCTACCTCGGTCTCGATGGCATGCTCCAAGAACCTGTCGATGAGCATCGGATATTCAGGACTTACCTGAATGGCTTCCTCACCGTGCCTTACTAGCTCAGCTTCATCCCAGATCACTTTCATCCCCCGACCGCCAAGAACAAAGGAGGGCCGCACCATAAGAGGATAGCCAATCCTGTTCGCGATCTCTATGGCTTCCTCCATTGAACGAGCGGTGCCGCTCTCCGGTTGAGGGATGTTGAGAGCGATCATCCTTTCCCTGAAACATTCCCTGTCCTCGGCAAGCCCGATACTCTCAGGAGTGGTCCCCAGAATATTCACACCACAGTCCTTCAGCTCCTGGGCGATATTAAGTGGGGTCTGTCCGCCGAACTGCACTATGACACCTATGGGATTCTCCTTCTCATAGATGTTCAGGACATCTTCGACTGTCAATGGTTCAAAATAGAGTTTGTCAGAGGTATCATAGTCAGTCGATACTGTCTCCGGATTACAGTTGACCATGATCGACTCATATCCTTCATCCCGTAAGGCAAAGGCAGCATGAACACACGTGTAATCAAACTCTATTCCCTGGCCGATTCTGTTGGGTCCACCACCCAGGATCATCACTTTTTTGTTCGGAGATACCGGGACTTTGTCCTCCTGTCCAACATACGTTGAGTAGTAATATACCGCGTTCTTCACACCGCTGACCGGGACAGCATCAAACCGTGCGATTTTCCCAATGGCAATCCTCCACTGTCTAACCTCTTTCTCGCTTACATTGAACAGCCCCGCCAGGTACAGATCTGAGAAACCCCACTCCTTCGCCCACTCCAGCTTAGCATCCGGCAAATCCTTCCACTTATGCTTAACCAGCTCATCTTCGAACTCAGCCAACTCCTTCATCTGGTTGATGAACCATCGGCCGATGTAGGTCAATTTGTAGAGTTCTTCTACCGACACACCCTTCTTCAGAGCCTCATACATCAGAAATACCCGCTCGCTTGAAGGCACCGCTAGCTTTTCTCTTAACCTATCAAGCGAAAGCTTCTTGAAATCCTTGGCACCACCCAGACCGTATCTCTTGATTTCCAAAGAACGTATGGACTTCTGTAGAGTCTCCTTGAATGTCTTCCCAATGCTCATCACCTCGCCAACGGCCTTCATCTGGGTACCCAAGACATCCTTGGCCTGAGGGAATTTCTCAAAGGCCCAGCGGGCGAACTTGGATACTACATAGTCGCCATAGGGCTCATATTTCTCCAGCGTCTCTTTTCTCCAGTAGGGAATCTCGTCCATGGTTATACCAACTGCCAGCTTAGTAGAGACCCGGGCTATGGGGAAGCCGGTTGCCTTGGATGCCAAGGCAGAGGAACGAGATGTACGGGGATTGATCTCTATCACCACCAGCCTGTCGTCCCCAAGATTATGAGCAAACTGAATGTTGGTTCCTCCCACAACTCCTATGGCATCCACAATTCTGTAGGAAAGATCCTGCATCCGCTTCTGTAGTTCTTCAGGGATCGTAAGCATAGGAGCAACACAGAAGCTATCACCAGTATGTACACCCATGGCATCAATGTTTTCAATGAAACACACTGTAATCTTCTGATTCTTCTGGTCTCTCACGACTTCAAGCTCAAGCTCTTCCCATCCAAAAACCGATTCCTCCACCAGAACCTGGTTGACAAGGCTGGCCGCTAGCCCCCTGCTTACAATAGTCCTCAGTTCTTCGACATTGTAGGCAATTCCCCCACCCGTTCCACCCAGCGTATATGCTGGCCGTAACACAACAGGATATCCGAGCCTCGCTGCTATTCGCTCGGCCTCCTCGACCGAATAGCACGGATCAGACGCAGGCACTGGGATACCCAGTTGCGCCATTGTTTCCTTGAAGACAATGCGGTCTTCACCTCGCTCTATAGCATCGATCTTGACCCCGATGACCTCGACTCCATACTTCTCTAGTGCCCCGAGCCTCTGGAGGCTGGCAGCAAGATTCAGGCCAGTTTGTCCACCCAGGTTGGGGAGGAGTGCATTCGGTCTTTCCCTCTCAATAATCTTTGTCAGGCTTTCGGGCGTGAGCGGCTCAATATAGGTCCTGTCAGCCATGCCCGGATCAGTCATGATAGTAGCCGGATTGGAGTTGACCAAGACTATCTCATAACCCTCTTCTCTCAAGGCCTTGCAGGCCTGCGTTCCTGAGTAGTCGAACTCACAGGCCTGTCCGATGATTATTGGACCTGAACCGATAATGAGAACCTTTCTAATATCATTCCGTCGCGGCACCAATACCTCCTTGTACTTACCTAGCGAAAACACCACTCACCAACATGGACTGAACTATCCCAGAGCGAAAGAGTTGCTTCTTGTCCTTCCTCCAGACCACTCCCCTGCCAGGTCCGATAGACTTGAGCACTAGCTCCTTCTCACCTCCATTCTGACACTATCGTCCTTGTATACTACCCCTCCATTCATGACTGTTGCCACCACCTTTCCCTTCAGGAGATACCCACTCCAAGGGTTGTTCTTCCCTTTGGAGGCAAAGAGGTAGGGATCGACCTTCCATTCCAGATCTGGATCGAAGACGGTCACATCTGCAGCAGCTCCCACCATGAGGGCTCCCAGGCCACTTCGAACAAAGGCACGGGAGACTGCAGAAGAGCGCCCCCTTCTTTGCAGGACCCTTGCTGGTCCAGCAGTGAGCCTCTCTACGAGAGTCCTCAGGTCGAGTTTCCCCTGATACACCAAGGTGAGTAGGACGGCCAGGGCTGTCTCAAGACCGCTGATGCCGAAGGCCGCTGATTTGAAATCACTGGTCTTGTCCTGAGCAGTATGTGGGGCATGATCCGTGGCTATGGCCTCTATCACCCCTTCTTTCAGGCCTTGAATCACCGCTTCCACGTCCGCTCCGGTCCGCAGCGGAGGATTCACCTTGAAATTAGCATCACAGCCATCGACTC
>JBGOWL010000105.1:0-6107 GCA_041478585.1 Dehalococcoidia bacterium
AACCGAACCAGAGTAGAGCTGCACCCAGCGCCACCATCGGAATATTGCCAGGCTCCATAGCTTGCTTCTCCGCAAACCCCTTGCGGGGTCCAAGCACCAGGGCCACAGCTATCGCTGAGATACCAGCAGTTATGTGTACCACTGTGCCACCGGCAAAGTCAAGAACGCCCAACTCTGCCAGCCAACCCCCACTGCCCCACACCCAGTGAGCTACCGGACAGTACACTAAGGTAAACCAGAGAACTGAAAAGATCAACAGCGCGCTGAATTTGATCCGCTCCACCACGGCTCCGGTGATCAGGGCAACGGTTATGATAGCAAACATACCCTGAAACATCACGAAGGCCAGATGGGGAACTGTTGTGGCATACACCGAAGACGGTTCCTGGCCAACCCCGCTCAGTCCTATCCAGTCAAGCCCGCCGATTATTCCGCCTTTATCTGGTCCAAAAGCCAGAGTGTAGCCATAGAGCACCCAGAGGATGCCGATAACGGCAAGGATGGCGAAGCTCATCATCATGGTAGAGAGAACATTCTTCTTCCTCACCATGCCGCCATAGAACAGGGCCAATCCAGGCGTCATCAACATCACCAGAGCTGTAGAAATCAGAATCCAAGCAGTATCGCCCGCGGACATCTCAATCCTCCTTTACCAGGTCTTTGATTACACCTGCACTTCTTGTCTTCTCCGCTGGCAATACATGACAATACCTTTCGGATTGCGATCAGGATATGACAACTCCGTCTTCAGTTCTCCCAGGGGTTTGCTTGCCATAATCCACCTCCGTTTCATTTGTAGTCACAGGATAAGGAACGGAGGTTTCCAAAAGATTTCAACGATGTTACATCTGCGTTAACAGATGGCAAGATCAAGGGGGTTCTGAGGATGAAATTGCCTGAAGATGTTAAAGTAGTAGACTACAGGTCGTCCCTAGACCTATACCCGATATTCCTTACAGTGTCTATGTAGTCAGAGTCACCGAGCTTGCTCCTGAGCCTCCTGATGTGCACATCGACTGTCCTGTCACCGCCATAGTAGTCGTAGCCCCAGACCTTATTCAGCAACACCTCTCGAGTAAAGACTCTGCCCTTGTTGCTTACCAGGAACCTGAGCAGCTCGTATTCCTTGAAGGTCAGTTCGACTAGCCTGCTCCCGACATATACCTCGCACCTGGCAAGATCAATTGTCAGGTCACCGCACTTGATCAACTCCCCGCTATCTGTCGTGCTATTGTTTTTTCGTTCTATGATTCGCTTCGCCCTCGCCGCCACTTCGTCCGTATCCCATGGCTCCAGCACAAAATCATCTACGTCCGGACCACGATCGAGGGTACTGAGATTGTGGCGGGAGATAAGAGTGATCACAGGCAAATCTGTTTCCTGTCTGATCCTCTGAGACAGAAGCTGCATTTCTGAACCAGCTGGGGAACCGTTCAAGGCCACAAGCACCAGATCCACAGTCTGTTTGGTGACCATCTCCATGGTCCCATGTTCACCCGAGGCAATCGAGCACAAAAAACCTTTCTCGGCCAGCCGAGCGCTGAGTTCTTTTACTTGTTCACTTTTGTCAGCTATTAGACAAACCCTGAACATGGTTGATTATCCCTCGCCATGCTTATCCAGCAAGATCCTCAAGCCCTGTCAGCCTTCTGTACCCCATCATCGCACATCATAGCATGATCTACCACTTCTGTGCCTCTTTCCGCACAGCGGCTGCCACCAGATGCAGTCCATCCTACTCTTACTCCTGACTCAATAGACATAAAGCCTTCCGTAAGGCCTCAGTGAACGAGGAAACAGCTTCCTGAAGTCATCTTTCAATATGTCTTCAGCATCATAGCCAAAATGAGTCGCAAACTCGCTCACACACTTCTGTATTGTTGCACGGTCCTCCTCGTTCAGTTCAGCCACGCCCACTTCCTTACCCAATTGATAGTCATTCACACTGCCACGCATATAAATGACGCCACCGTGCATCCCGGTTCCAATGTAACTGACCCTGTGAGGTTCATCCACTCCCAGGTTGAGACCAAAGGGTATCAGGATACCGCCCGCCATGTACTCGCCGAGGAAGTCCTAGGCTGTGCCCCCGATGACCAGCACCGGTTTCTTCTCCTGGTACTCTTTCATATTGAAACGGCAAGCGGTTGCCGATTGCCGTACGCCATAGAGTACTATGCGTTTCCCAGTGTTGTCAAGACTCTCCAAAGATTGTGCGCCATATGTGATGGCGATTCTTCAGGCAACGGACTTATCTGCAAAGGACTGAGACTACGTCTTCGGTATATTCGGAAGTGTGGCCGGAGAGGGTAGGACTAGACGACAGTCTCCGGCAGAAAAATCCAAAGGCTTAGATGGGGTTGTGATTCAGTCTACGGCCACAATTTCCAGAAAGTACTTGTGTAGTCTTGGGTCAGCAGTCAACTCGGGGTGAAAGGCGACGGCCAGCAGCTTCCCCTGTCTGGCGGCCACAGCTGTTCCATCACTCAATCCAGCCAGTATTTCCACTGTGGAATTCGCCTTTTCAATAATCGGAGCCCGAATAAAGACGGCATGGAAAGGCGGTTTGCCGAGAACCGGTATCTCTATGTCGGCCTCGAAGCTGTCCACCTGATTTCCGAAGGCATTGCGTCTCACCGACATATCCATCAAACCCAGGCTCTGCAGAGGGAAATCGGAAACCTGTTTTGCCAGAAGAATCATGCCGGCACAGACCCCCAGCATAGGGAAGCCAGATCTGGCCAGATCCCTGAGTGGCTGAAGCAACTGGAAATCCAGCATCAAGCGACTCATGGTCGTGCTTTCGCCACCAGGAATAATAAGGCCATCGAGACCGTCAAGTTCCCCTGGTAGACGCACCGGGCCGGCTCTCGCGCCCAATCGTTCCAGGACTTCAATGTGCTCAATGAATGCCCCTTGTAAGGCCAGGACTCCGATCTTCATCCGTGCCTCTTCACTCTAGTTTTTGACAAGATATTTTCTACTCACTACAATAGGCAAACGGTTACCTACAGCTCAATGGATTCAGCTACGTTGAGAGACTATTATACAGAAATCTGGCGTGAGAGGGCAAAGGAAAGGTGAAAATGGTAAAGGTCATACCCTGCTTGGACATCAAGGGTGGCAGAGTTGTCAAAGGGATCAAGTTCGTCAATTTGAGGGACGCCCGTGACCCGGTGGAGGCTGCCACAGCCTACTGCCGGGAGGGCGCTGACGAAGTTGCCTTCCTCGACATCGCCGCCACCGTCGAGGGCAGAGGCACCAGGCTCGAGTGGGTCAAGAAGGTTCGAAAGGCAGCCACTGTCCCCTTCACTGTGGGAGGGGGAATCAGAGACATAGCAGACATGAAAGCGCTCTTCGATCTTGGCGTGGACAAGGTCTCCATCAACACCGCTGCTGTGAGAAAACCCGAGTTGATCAAAGAAGCCTCCCGCAAGTTCGGGAAGGAAAGAGTTGTGGTTGCCATCGACGGCAAGAAGAACCCCTCCGGAAGCAAACTCCCCAGGCTTGAGGTGGTAGTAAGCGGTGGCATGGAAGGAACCGGGCTGGATATCGTGGAATGGGCTAAGAAGGTGGAGAGCCTGGGGGCAGGCGAGATCCTCCTGACCAGTAAGGATGCCGATGGAACAAAGGAAGGTTACGACCTGGAGATGACCAAGGCTGTGGCCGAAGCTGTCAAGATCCCTGTTACCGCTTCGGGTGGCGCTGGAAAGCTGGATCATCTCTATGAAGCCGTGGTGATAGGCAAAGCTTCGGCCGTGTTGTGTGCCTCTGTTTTCCACTTTGGGGAAATCTCTATCCCCCAGGCCAAGAGATATCTGGCTGACAAAGGAATATCAGTAAGACTCTGAGAGAGCCGGTGCACTCAGGAGAGATTCTGTAGATTAGAGGGGCACAAGAATATGAAAGTCGATTCGAAGAAGGTAGATACCATAGTCGATGAATACGGCTGTAACCGTGATAGCCTCATCTCCATACTCCAGGACGTACAGTCTGAATATCGCTATCTGCCGGAAGATATGTTGAGACAGGTGGCAAAGCGGCTGGAACTGCCCTTGATCCAAGTCTATGGCGTGGCCACTTTCTTCAGGGCCTTCAGCCTGAAGCCAAGAGGCGAGCACATGGTCAAAGTATGTCTTGGTACCGCCTGCCATGTAAGGGGTGCCCCAGCAGTGCTTGATGAAATGAAGAGACAGCTAAATGTCGAACCTGGAGACACAACGCAGGATATGCAGTTCACCTTGGAGACAGTCAATTGTCTGGGTGCATGTGCACTCGGGCCTCTCGTGGTGGTGGATGACAAGTACCATGGGCAGACAAGTGCCGGGAAGGTCAAACGCCTAATGAGAGAATACGTGAAGGACAGCAGAGGGAAATAGCTATGCACAAACTGAGATCTGTTGCTGAACTCGAACGATTCCGGAGCAGAATTGTTGGCCAGCGCAATGGAAAGAAGAAATATGTGTCAGTCTGTGGCGGCACTGGCTGCCACGCCTACAAATGTGAAGATGTTGCCACAGCTTTGGAAAACGAAATACGCGAGCAGGGCCTGATCAATCAGGTTGAGTTGAAGGTTACAGGCTGTCATGGTTTCTGCGAGCGTGGCCCTCTCGTACTGGTCTACCCTGAGCAGATATTCTATCAGCAAGTCAATCCAGCCGATGCTGCTGCAATCGTATCAGAGACAGTTGCCAAAGGCAAGATCATTGACAGACTCCTCTATGTTGATCTGGAAAAGAACAAGAAGGTACGCTCTGAAGCTGACGTCCCTTTCTACAAGAAGCAACAAAGGCTTATTTTCGGCGACAATGGCCTGATTGATCCCACCAACATAGAAGACTACATCGCACTAGGCGGCTACTCCGCCTTACCCAAGGTATTCTTTGAGATGGACGCCGATGAGACAATCAAGGAGATCAAGAAATCAGGCCTGCGAGGACGCGGTGGTGCTGGCTTCCCAACCTATCTAAAATGGGAGGCTTGCCGCAATGCACCCTCTCATGACGACGTTCGTTATGTCATCTGCAATGCCGACGAGGGTGATCCGGGCGCCTACATGGACAGGAGTCTGCTCGAAGGCAACCCCCATAGCATCATAGAAGGCATGATCATTGGTGCTCATACAATGAACTCGCAGCATGGGTATGTTTATGTAAGGAATGAGTACCCCCTCGCCGTGAAGAACCTGGGCATAGCACTGCAACAGGCAAGGCAATACGGTTTTCTGGGCAAGAATATCCTCGGCTCTGGTTTCGATTTCGACATCAAGATCTCGAGGGGCGGCGGTGCGTTTATATGCGGTGAGTCCACCGCACTGATGGCCTCACTGGAAGGCCATATAGGTGAACCGCGCCAGAAACACATCCACACGGCCCTCAAGGGACTCTACGGCCGACCCACCAACCTCAATAACGTCGAGACCTGGGCAAACGTACCGATCATCATCAACCGCGGCGCCAAGTGGTACTCGGGAATTGGCACTGAAGGAAGCAAGGGCACCAAGATATTCTCTCTGGTAGGCAAGGTTGTCAATACGGGACTGGTTGAGGTGCCCATGGGCATCACCCTGCGGGAGATGGTCTACGACATCGGTGGTGGCATGCGTAATGGAAAGAAGCTCAAGGCTATCCAAACAGGTGGCCCGTCTGGTGGCTGTATTCCCGAGAGCCTGATAGACCTGCCCGTTGACTTCGACAGATTGGCCGAAGCCGGATCCATGATGGGCTCGGGCGGCATGATAGTCATGGATGAAGATAACTGCATGGTAGACATGGCCAGATACTTCGTGAAATTCCTCACAGAGGAATCGTGTGGCAAGTGCGTGCCCTGCCGCGAGGGACTGGACAGGATGCTGGATATGCTCACGGATATAACCGAAGGGCGGGGAAGCCTAGAAGATATCGAGCTTCTGGAGGAACTGGGCGGTGTCATCAAGGAGGCTTCACTCTGCGGTCTGGGGGGTACCGCTCCCAATCCGGTACTGTCCACCATCAGGTATTTCCGCGATGAATATAGAGCACACGTCATAGACAGGTGTTGTCCAGCAGGCGTCTGCAAAGCACTCATTAACTTCACGGTGGACAAGGCGAAGTGTACCGGCTGTCGGG
>JBGOWL010000082.1:0-6676 GCA_041478585.1 Dehalococcoidia bacterium
AACCTTTGGGAAGCTGTTCAGCTCACCGAGAAGAGCGAACTGGTGCGGAAAGCCTTGGGAGATCATGTATTCAACGCTTTTCTTGAGAACAAGAGGATAGAGTGGGATCGATATAGAGTTCAGGTGACTGAGTATGAGATAAAGCGATATCTTCCAATACTCTAACCCGAGGAGGGTTAGCCAGGCAGGCAGTAGCCAACACGAGGCAATGTGGCAGAGATACAGGTATTTGGATTTGGGCGAGGAGATGCTATAATGGCCCCAGTCTGCTTCGACAGCCAGGGGGCCTTATGCTGCAGAGCGCCGGTTCCGATACCGAAAAGAAGATACTATCAATCCTAAAGGTCCTCAGTGAGTCTTCCGATCCACTGGGATCGATAACCATAGCTCGACAACTGGAGCGCCATGGAGTTTCTTTGAGTGAAAGGGCAATCAGGTACCACTTGAGGATAACCGATGAGCGTGGTTACACGCGGCCTGCAGGGCGCGACGGCAGGATGATTACTCCCAAGGGACTTGATGAATTGCAGATGGCCCTGGCGCCGGATCAGGTTGGCTTCATCCTGGATAGACTCCAACTGCTGGCTTTCCAAACCACCTTCAATCCAAAAACTCGAACAGGGGAAGTGGCCATCAACACATCGGTCTTCAGCGAGGGCAAGTTCAAGAAAGCCCTGGCAGCAATGAGAGGTGTATTCAAGGCTGGTCTCTGCGTCAGTGATCTTGTAGCAGTGGCGTCTGAAGGAGAGAAACTGGGCGATGTTGTCATTCCCAGTGGGAAAGTAGGCTTGGCTTCAATGTGTAGCGTGACTGTCAATGGGGTGTTGCTGAAGGCGGGTGTTCCGGTGGAGTCTAGATTTGGTGGAGTGCTCGAGGTCATGGATTTGAAGCCAAAGCGCTTCGTTGCCGTGATCAACTATGCTGGCACCTCCATCGATCCCTCTGAGCAGTACATTCGTGCCGGGATGGCCAGAGTGAGTGAGGCAGCGAGAACTGGCAATGGTAGGGTACTGGCTAATTTTCGGGAAATCCCTTCTGCAGCCAGGTCTCTTGTCGCAGAAACTATTGAAGGGCTAAAGGAAACCGGTATCAATGGGGTCTACGTTCTGGGCAACACAGGCGAGCCTGTTTGCCAGATTGCCATAGGCCTGAACCGGGTGGGTATAGTGCTTCTCGGGGGACTCAACCCGGTAGCGGCGGCGGTGGAGGCAGGGATCGAAGTTGACAACATCTCTGAAAGCGGGATGATCGAGTATCAGCGATTGGTCAGCTTTTGGGATCTCTAGTACCACCAGTTGGACAAGTCATTGGCCATCACCTGTTTCATCTTCTCAAGTACTCCCTCAATGGCTGGACATTGAAGAGCCGGTTCCTGCTTGCCAGGGCTTCCGAGACCACTCGGATTGTGTCCAAAGAAGTGAAACATGGGATACGTTTCTCCGCGGCAGCTCGGCGTATGGCAAAGCCGTCCCTCAACGGAGTACGTTCCCCGGTGATGGTATTGACTACACCGTCCACCCAGCCGTTCTTGATTACGTCCAGCACATTGGGATGACCCTCTGTCAATTTCTTGGTGATAAGCTGAACGGGCAGTCCTTCTTTCTCGATCATCATCGCTGTGCCCTCAGTGGCAAAAAGCCTATAGTCAATCGAGGCGAGCCTTCGTATGATGGGTAAGGCCTCGGGCTTATCTCTGTCGGCAATGCTCAGAAGCAGTGTTCCTTGCGGAGGCAGCATAAGGCCTGCTGCCATGAGCGACTTCGTAAGAGCAGCCTCAAAGGTGTAGTCGATACCCATTACTTCTCCAGTGGATTTCATCTCCGGACCAAGATATGTGTCAACCCCTGCCAGCTTCCACATGGAAAAGACAGGAGCTTTTATGGCCACCAGATGCCGTCTTTCCCATAGCCCTGTTTCATAGTGTTGTTCCCTAAGCGATATGCCTGCCAGAACCTTGGTGGCTATTTTCACCATGGGCACTCCAGTAACCTTTGAGATGAAGGGGATGGTGCGGCTCGAACGGGGATTTACCTCCAAGACATAGACTGTGGACCGATACGACTCACGCAGGATGACGAATTGTATGTTCATCAAACCCTTGACTTGGAGACCAAGACCAATGCGTACCGTGTAGTCTACCAGAGTATTGACCTCCGATTCCTTCAGTCCCAGTCCTGGATATACTGCCATGGAATCACCACTGTGTACTCCTGCCCTCTCAATGTGTTCCATGATACCGGGAATGAGCACCCGCTCCCCATCACAGACGGCGTCTGTTTCAACTTCCCTCCCTACCAGATATTTGTCGACAAGGATGGGGTGCTTGGTTTCCAACTGCATGGCTTCGGACATGTAAAGGGCGAGCTCCTCGTCGTCGTGAACAATTTCCATCGCCCTGCCTCCAAGGACATAGCTTGGACGCACCAGGACGGGATAGTTGATCTGCTGAGCAATACCCCACGCCTCTTCGAGGGAAGTAGCTGCGCCGCCTGGGGGTTGGGGGATGCCCAGACGATCGAGGAAATCTTCGAAGCGGCGACGATCCTCAGCCATATCTATGGTGTCGGCACTTGATCCAATTATCGGCATTCCGCTGCGAGCCAGTGGTTCGCTCAAGTTGATCGCTGTTTGCCCGCCAAACTGCAGAATAGATGGTGTGCGCTCATCGCAGCTAGACCCATCTACAGTTCTTCCATCGATCTTCACCGCATTCTCGTTCTCCAGGATGTCCCGCACACTCTCCTCATCCAGTGCCTCGAAGTAAAGGCGGTCGCTGGTATCGAAGTCAGTAGAGACGGTCTCTGGATTGGAGTTCACCATGATGCTGGCAAATCCTGCCTCCTGAAGAGCCCAGGCTGAATGCACGCTGCAATAGTCGAACTCGATGCCTTGTCCTATACGGATCGGCCCGCTGCCAATAACAACTGCTTTTCGTCCTTCCAGGGGCATGGCTTCGTTTTCCTTGTCATAGGTGCTGTAGAAATATGGGGTTGAAGCTTCGAACTCGGCAGCGCAAGTATCAACCATCTTGAAAACAGGTGAGATATGCCAGTCATGGCGCAATTCGCGCACCTGCTCCGGCAACCTATCTGCGAGGGTTCCAATCTGTACGTCTGAAAAACCCAGCCTCTTCGCCTCCCAGAGCATCTTGGCTGATAGTGGTTCAGAGAGAAGCCGTTTCTCCATTTCCACTAGGTTATGCATCTTGTACATGAACCAGGGATCGATTCCAGTGCGCTGGGCCAGCGCTTCAGGAGTAACCTCCCGACGTAATGCTGACATGATCACCCAAAGCCTCAAGTCATGTGGGTGCAGCGGGTAGTTGTCAGTGTTCTCGCCCCAACGACGGTCCTCCCAGAGAAGAGAGCGGCCACCGAATTCAAGCGAGCGCATTGCCTTCTGCAGTGCTGCTTCGAAGCATCGATCAATAGCCATAACCTCGCCAGTGGCCTTCATCTGACTACCCAGGGCGCGATCTCCGGCCGCAAACTTGTCGAAGGGAAATCGGGGAATCTTCACTACACAATAGTCCAAAGCTGGCTCAAAGGCAGCTTTGGTCTTCCCGGTCACCATATTGGGTATCTCGTCCAGTCGTTTGCCCACAGCAATCTTGGCAGCCACCCGGGCTATGGGGTAGCCCGTGGCCTTGCTGGCTAGAGCTGAACTGCGGCTAACTCTGGGGTTGACTTCTATCACATGGTAGGTAGCACCCACTTCGCCAGGCGACCACTTCTCAGCTACCACGGGGCTGGGGGCAAGGGCAAACTGGATGTTGCATCCTCCCTCGATGCCCAGAGTACGAATGATTCTGATGCTGGCTGACCTCAGCATCTGATACTCTCTGTCAGAGAGGGTCTGACTGGGGGCAACTACAATGCTGTCTCCAGTATGCACTCCCATGGGGTCGATGTTCTCCATGTTGCATATGATGATGCAATTATCTGCGGCATCACGCATCACTTCATATTCGAGTTCCTTCCAACCCAGAAGGCATTTCTCGACCAGCACCTCATGGCTAGGGCTGGCTGCCAGACCAGCGGCCACAATGCTTCTCAGGTCCTTGAGATTGTGAGCAATGCCTCCCCCGCTGCCACCCAGTGTGTAGGAAGGGCGGACTATCAAGGGCAAGCCGGTGGTTTCAAGAAACCTCTCGGCTTCTTCCACCGAATTCACGGTGGTGCTCGCCGGCACCGGCTCTCCGATATCGATCAACACCTGCTTGAAAAGAGAGCGTTCCTCCGCTTTCTTGATTGTCTCCAATGGAGTCCCCAGCAGACGTACGTTATATTGGTCCAGGATGCCGGTGTCGGCTAGCTCTACAGCCAAGTTCAAGCCTGTCTGTCCCCCCAGGGTGGGGAGAAGCCCATCGGGACGCTCTCTCTCGATAATGCGGGCTAGAACACCTGCCTCCAGGGGCTCAATATAGACGATATCGGCAATGCCCTCATCTGTCATGATAGTAGCCGGGTTGGAGTTGACTAGAATTGACCTCACCCCCTCTTCGCGGAGGGCTTTGCAGGCCTGAGTGCCGGCGTAGTCGAATTCAGCCGCTTGGCCAATGATAATGGGGCCAGAACCGATAACCAGGACTTTTGAAACGTTCGGCATCCTACTCCTCTTCTCCGGAGTCATTCCAGGTAGCTTCAGCACAATCACGATTTCGTGTCAGAAAGGGGCTTGTCATTTGTTCACCATTCACTGCCGGCTCAACAACACCTTCTTGTCATCTTCAGAAACTGATCAAAGAGATATAGGTTGTCCTGAGGACCAGGGGAGGCTTCTGAGTGGTACTGGATAGAGATGATGGAAAGTTCTCGGTGACAAAGCCCTTCAACAGTACCGTCGTTCAGGTTGATGTGGCTTACCTCTAATCCGTCCTTCAAAGTGTCAGCATCAACTGCATAGCCATGGTTCTGAGCAGTGATATGCACCCTGCCGGTTTTCAGATCTCGCACGGGGTGATTGCCACCGCGATGTCCAAATTTGAGCTTGAAGGTTCTCCCTCCGAAGGCCTGGCCCAAGATCTGCTCTCCCAGGCATATGCCCATGACAGGCTTCACTCCTACCAACCTCCTCACTGTGTCTACTATGTGTTTGAGCAGAGCTGGATCTCCTGGGCCCGGTGAGAGGAGAATGCCATCGGGCTCTAGTCCAAGGATCTGCTCTGCAGAATAGGTGCAAGGTACCACAGTCACCGTGCAGCCAAAACGGCGCAGAATGCGGAGGATGTTGTATTTCAAACCGCAGTCTACAACGATAATATGGGGTCCATCACTACCTCCGTTTGCCGACGGCTCCCACTGGTATGGAGTCTTGGTGCTGACTTCCTTCACAAAATCGATATTGTCGTAGCGGGGCATTCTCTTCAGTTTCATCAGGACTTGATCAGGAGGCTGCTCGCAGGCAATAGCTCCCATCATGACTCCATGCGCCCGCAGGTGTCTGGTGATGGCCCGTGTATCGACTCCATAGATAGACGGTATACCGCTGTCTGCCAGGAATTGGTGCGAAGTGGTCTTGCTTTGCCAGTGGCTGGGTTGAACACATTGCTCCCGCACCACAAAGCCACTGACCTGGATACGCTGCGATTCGAAACTAGCGTCATTGATTCCATAGTTCCCAATGAGAGGGTACGTAAGCACCAGTATCTGTCCAGCATAAGAGGGATCCGTAAGCATCTCTTGGTAGCCTGTCATACTGGTGTTGAATACCACTTCGCCAAAAGTGAAGTTGTCCGCTCCGAAAACATAACCTTCATAGACCGAGCCATCTTCGAGTACCAGAACTGCCTTCTTATCCTTCTCCAAGTTCATCCTCTCTTCACTTCTTCGGCAGGCACTATGAATCTCAGACACACAAAAAACCTCTTGCCAAGCTGGCAAGAGGTTTTTGATCTAACTGCCCCTATATTGCCCTTATTTCTGGAGGGCTTGTGGCTCCATATCCCTTGCCAGCCTCGCCGGACTGACTTAAAGGTACAGTTTTAAGGTCTACTGCATTGCCTTGAGATTCAGCGTCTTTTCAGTGTGCCACCCATGCTCCCAAGGTTGCTGAAGCAATGATAGCACACCCAATATTCCCCGACAACTTCACCTGCCTCCTGATCTCCCACGAGTCGAACCGCCGTGCTGGAACTTGTCGAACATATCTTCAATCCATCCATCGTTCCTTATCAATCGGCCCTAGAGAACAGGTAAGTATCTCTTCAACTCGTAGTCGGTGACGCCGGTCCGATAGAGGTCCAACTCGTCTTTCTTATTCTGGATGAAGCTGAGGAACATGAGGAACACATGATTACCCAGGCGTTACTCGAATGTTCTTCTGAGTTCCTTGTCCTTTGGTGCACACTTACCGTGTCATCAGTCACGGGTGTACGGCGGTGGGTGCTATTTCCTGGCTACTATGGCAGCCTTGGCTATGGCCTTGAATTCCGAAATTGACTGCTTGCCCAGGTCATCGCCCGTGCGCAAACGGATAGAGACTTGGGCAGCAGCCACTTCCTTGTCGCCGACCACCAGCATATACGGTACCTTCTGTAACTGAGCCTCACGAATCTTCAGGTTCATCCGCTCAGGACGTGCGTCGACCTGAACACGGAGGCCGTCAGATTTCAGCTCGGCTTCCACCTGCTTTGCATAGTCGATATGGCGATCCGATATGGGGATGATCACGGCCT
>JBGOWL010000079.1:0-6812 GCA_041478585.1 Dehalococcoidia bacterium
AGGCGATGCAACTCCAAACTGTTTCCCTAATTCATTCATCCCCAGATACTGTTCAATGCTACGAATACCTGGAGGAGGCCATTCAAAGTCCGATTGCAGTCGCAAAGGTTCTGCACCTTATCTGCCCAGATTTCTTTCCTTTGTGGGATAACCGAATTAGGGAAGCTGTCATAGCTGAACTGGCTGATCGGTCTGGAGGCAGCAGCGTTGATAGCTTCTCCGTGTTTGCTTACTACTGCTTCATGCAAGCGATACAAGATTTCGTTACAAACTACGATGAGGTCTTGTCTGAGTTAGCCGAGCAATACAGAAAGGGCAAACTGAAGATAATAGATGAAGCCCTGTGGGCCTCACGAAGACCACTATCTTTGCTGTTCTGATTTGCAGCACACTGGCATTATCATCGCCCGAGCCAAATGAGCACTAGGGGAATTGAACTGAAGTTCCACAAGGCACTGGTGGGGTGAGGCTTCGCCGATTCAAACCGGTCGTCCTCTATCTGATGGGCTGCTTTTGTATGACGGGTGCACGTCATAAGAGCCGCCCCAACTCAAAGACAGCTCTACTTGCGTTGCCTGCGTCGCAAGGCCCTCAGCGTTTTCTCTGTCTCAGCAACGGGGATGATATCAAACTCCATGAGGTCGCTCCAAGGTAGGGTAGCCGCAGTGCCGACATCTTTTTCCACCTCCACCAGCATGAAACTCTGACCACCGCCAACAGCACCCCACTCCCCCAGTACCTTCATCCCTCTAGGGGTCATTCTTCCTTTTTCTAGACGTCTCTTGATAATAGCATCCCTTTTGCTTGGTTCATAGGTCGCGATGGTCATAAACAGCATTTGTATCCTCCTCTCGTTCTCTTGATTCAGGCTCTCTAACCGCTGTCTCGCTTCCAAGTACGACGTGCACCCGTTTGCCTGTGGAGACAGCAGGTCAATCAGCTGGTCCAGTCTAAACCCAATGGAACGGATTCATTGAGCTAGATGCCACTGCGACATTATATCACCGCAGCCTCAGCTTGGATACAAAGAGGGAGGCTGAGGTTTTATAGAGCGCCGCTGGTGGGGGCCCTATTCAGTTTTGGGTGATGGTAGCTTCACCTTGACAGCCTCTGTGCGACCATCACGCCCCGTGCCAGCCTCGTATTCTACCTCTTGTCCTTGCTTGAGAGAAGAATAGTCCACACCTTGAAGCTGATTCCGGTGAAAGAAAAGCTCTTTCCCTTCCTCAGTTTGGATGAACCCATAGCCCTTGTCTCCAATTAGTGTCTTGATTGTACCCTTCGCCATAGCAAAGCCCCTTTCTACCTGCTGCTTAGCAGCGGAAGTACCATCAGCAGATTGCCTTCAGTGACATGATACACCCCCAACCTCAGCTTGCATACAAAGCGGTGTGAGGGATGCCATGCGAGGATCAAAACACGAACAGACCCCGAGGACTGTTAGGCAACAATTGGAAGGGATCGGGGCGATTCGTTCATAAACAGATGATCATGAAGTGTTAAATCGTTCGGGAATTACGATGCAGAGGTGCTCTGGAGGGCATGACTGTCTGAACAACAAACAAGAAGGGTGGACATCGCTGCCCACCCTCCATGAGTCGAAGACTCGACCCTCTGTGGCGAATGCACTGGTGAATGGAGGCTTATGGTGAGCCATGAGGGAGGGAAGGTTAAGAGTTAGAGGCAGGGCAGTTGTTCGTTGGCTGTTGAAGAAGGCTCAGCAGGAGTGCTGATGTCAGGCTGAGCGGCAACTACCCCTCCAATGGTGTAGTTCAACGTCAGGTCGCCACCGCCAGTCTGGATTATGAAAGGGTCTTTCACACTATCTAGTACAGTTATTGGGCTCTTGCTGCCACTAGTGCTCAAAAGCAGGTTTCGCTGCATTCTATTGATTCGCAAGTGAGCGAGTATTGTGGCTCCCGATGCAAGTATAGAGGCGACAGTGGCAATCACGCCGAGCCAAACGTAGCCGTTCATTTGAACCCTTCCAGTCCTTAGCAGCTATCTGAGCGTCTTCATTTTACCCTATTCCTGGGTCTGCAAATACTGTCATGACGACCCCTTGTATCCAAGCTGAGGTTGACGGCCACTGCTCGCCGATGCTATTGTTCGAGGCGAATCCCTCATGTGTATCGTATTGATTGCCGACTGGAGGAAGGAATACAATCAGATCCGGCCGCATAGCTCATTGCACTACAGGCCACCAGCCCCCGAAGCCAAAATGCTCGTGACTCTAACTCTCTGACTGGTACCATTTCCGGGGGCAGGTCAGTCACTGTGCGTGGCAACTTCTGGAGATAATCCGGAAATGGCAGGGAGGGTCAAATGTACTCAATTATCGGTAGGTTTAGTGGGTGGAACAAATTGACTCAAAGATATGGGACGAATATTGAGCCGCAAGGCACTAAGTTCAAGCTACAGACGATTAAGGTAGGTGTTGTGCGGTGGAGGTGGTGTGTGACTGTCGTTCTTAGTCCGCAAGGGATGTACCTCCGTCTTGCCACGGGGCCGGCGGCATTGTTAGGTAAGCTTCCGCCGGTAATAATCCCCTGGTCGGAATTCAAGAAACCGCGCAAGGGACGGCTCTATCTGGGTTGGAAAGCTGTTGAAATGTCTGTCGGTGAGCCTGAGATGGTGCCTATCACCTTTCCTTTAATGTTGTACCAGCAGATAACTGGTTATCTCGCCCCATCTGCAGTGATGGACTATGGCGAAATCATATGACTCAAAGTAGTCTCCAAAAGTCCCACCCAGCAGTTTGGATTTTGTTGAATAGATGTCCTTCGCTTGGACGGCTATTCCCAGGCTGAGGAACTCATATAGCCCGAAGGTCTTCTTCTCAGCACCATTCTTCTCGATCTCTTCTGTGCTCAGAATCTGCATGCCCACTTGGGCGGCCCAGGGAGGTGCTGCTATGCACAGACGACGACTGTGGCGTTGGGGGGTGAGAGGAGAAGGGAAGCCGGCACGCTCTCCAACAATCTAGGTAAGACTGTATAGACTTGAGTGCTCCAGGGGTGAAGTGGCATTTGGGGGTTGGCTCTCCAAATTCAAGCCTCAGGAAGACCAGCGCACAGTCATGATCTTGTCACTTGGGAGGGCTTCCTATGTGCATAGCCAGCAGTCAGCCTCGGCAAGGGGGATGGTGGACAGCCATGACAGGGACAACATGAGGACAGCCTGAGGCTCCACAAGGCGCTGGTGGAGTGAAACACCGGGAAATGCTGACTCTCCAAATCACCCTTGTGGCTTCACAGTTGCATGAACAATCGCCACAGGAGCAAACACTCTGCACCTCTCGTTTTTCCCTCTGAAATAGAGGTCCTTCAAGTCATCAATGGTAGCGTTTACCACTCTGTTGAATCCTCTCTTGGAAAGGAACTCCTCAACAGCACTTCTTTGAATGCTGAATTTCAAAAGTTCACCCATTTGAGAGTGAAGACCGGTTAGCTTCCCTATGAGTCTCTGCTCACTTGGTGTGTATTCATCTGAACGAACTAGGTAGTCGAATACTATTGAACTCTCTTTGCCTGAATTGTTCACCACGAAGGCCAAGGTCTCGTCCACTGCCTCTGCTGTTAGGAAGGGCGTTACACCCTCCCAGATAAACAGTGTTTTGACGTTCCTGTCATAGCCACTTTCAAATAGCCTCTTGTCGAGTCTCTCTTTGTCAAAATCGATAGCAACATAGACGACGTCATCTGGGAGAGAGCCGAATATCTTCTTGATTTTCTCTTCCTTCACTCTTTGGGTAGCTGTGTGATCCACCTCAAAGACCTTGACTCTTCCTTTCAGCCCCTCAATCCTGTAGGCTCTGGAATCGTAGCCAGCCCCCAGAATGACCAGCTGCTTGATTCCATCCTTGACGCAGCTTTCGGAGTAGTCATCCGTATATCTGACACGAGCTACGGTAAACCCAAAGAAACCAGGTAGTCTTCGTTCATAAAGATACCAGTGTAGGGCACTTGCCAGGAAATGGCTCTTGCCGATGATTCGATATCTGGTGCTCAGGAAATGCTGAGCATATGGGTCATAGCAAATTCGTTCATCCTCAGGTTTCGTGGACTCGATAGCTCTGCGCATAGCCTGGATTTCGGCTGTCTGACTCGGTTTCCCCTCTTTCATGATTGTCCCACTCTGCAAACCGACTCGAATGGGTTTGACAAGCCGCACAACGCTGCGACATTATACCACCCAACCTCAGCTTGGGTACAAAGGACAGCCTGAAGTTCTGCAAGCGGATGCTGGGTGGTATGGAAGTCGTCGTCTCACCACAACTTGTAGCATCAAGGCTTAATTGCTACAAAAGGCCACCACGATATCAGCAGTGTCGTAGTAGTGCCGATGTCTGATGATTTTCCCATCTTGCAGTGTAAACACCATAACCCAATCATGCTCATAAGCGCGACCAGTTGCCCTAACGATACCGCGGTTCCTTCCCTCAACGACCACGCGCCCAGGTTGTGCAGTGTACTCAAGAGCCTCCATCCGTTCTATCTGCATCTTCTCAGCAAGTTCCTTGAAGAACGCAGCAACCTCCTGTCGGCTGTGACGCGGCTTGGCCAGACGGAGGGCTCATAGAACCTTGGACTAGTGCAGCCTACTCACATGAAGTTCGAGTTACTTTCTGCTTCTGTGCTTCTTGCTGCGCGTCGTTCTGGTCTTGATACTCTTGCCCTTACTCACAGTTGTCGAAGCCTTGACAGGTATTCCCTTCCTGAACGGTTTTCCTGGGGACTGTATCGAGTCTCCCGTCTTTGAAGCGACCCCGGAAATCAGTTTCAGTGCCTTTGAGCCACACTTCGGGCAACTGGCAGGCTTGTCACCCTCGCTCATAGGCCGCATCAACTCGAACTCTTTCCGACACTTGGGACAAAGGTATTCGTACACAGCCATTTGACAACCTCCTGAACTCGGCCAACACTGGGTCTCTGACGAGATCATACCACAGCCACCTAAGCTCGGATACAAAGGGGTAATAGGATGACATCCTACAACGCCGCTAAGTGATCCCAAATGGCTTCTCTGATATCAAGGCTGTCTGATTCTACTCCCGAATCTTGCGCCAGCATTTAGGCACATCCTAGCGACCTTGAGGACGTATTGTATCGCAGCAGGGAGGAATTGCAGCTATCCTGAGGACAGTCTGGGGTTCTACAGGGCACCACTACGGTAACAATGGAATCCGACCAGTTTGAACATGAGGGCCCAGTCAACAAGTCTCACGGAGACTCCAGACGCACAAGCCAGGAACTGCCTCAGGAATATCTCAAAAGTCGCGAGACGCATAATCTTGTGGGAGGCATTGATCCTCCCCTCTTCATGTCCCCCGATCAGGTAGCTGATGTAGTTCTGTCCACCCTTACCGCTTCAGTCCAGTGTTCTTTGAAACCCTTCACATCGTCTTCGTCTTCTTCTACCATATATTTGAAACTAATATTTCTAATGCAAAATTGACTGATTTCAGCGTTCAACAGGGCAGCAGCGAAGCGATCTTGCTTTCGCAAGGGTCTCCACCTGCAATTCATGTAATGTGCGTGATCATAGTCCAATGCCAACAGGGCTGGATGGGCAGGTGGTAAAATGACCAGGGCCAGACCATGCCGGCCAGTCTCTGTAATCTAGCCATGAAAAGCAACAGACAGTTGTGTATTGAGAACCCCCATCGAAACTACAAGTTCTGGCACAGGGTGCAGATCCACTGTCATAGCCAAGAGAGCGATGCCAAGCGTGGTCAAACACCCAGGACAGTTGAGGAAGCCTACCGGGACGCGGGGTACGGCTGCGTTTTCCTGACAGATCACAACAAGGTTACGCCAAGTCCGGAGGTTTCCGGCATCTTGCATATTGACAGTGCTGAGTATGGGGTTGGTCGTCATCACGCCCTGGCACTCGGAATAGACCGGCCAGCCGACCATCAGCATCACCAAGATCAATCAGAAGGTGAAGGTAGCATTCTAGACAGGAACGAAGATGGCATCGAGGCATCCGAAGGCTGCGCTTGCAGCAACATCCTAAAGAGGCTGACGCACATCGCCAGGGTACAAAAGGCGGTGGCGATAGTGGCGCACCCAAACGCTCGCCATTTTTGTACCGGGCCGCTTTGCCCGCGCTGGTGCGGCGGCGGATGGTCTTCCAAGGAAATAGTGAGCTACGCTCAACACTACACCGGCATGGAGATATTCAACGCTAACAATGCTGTTCGAAGAATGTGGAGCATCAATCGTTGGGATGACGTCCTGGGGAGGGTATCCCGGAAGGCATGGGGATTTGCCAGTGATGACTGCCATGACGTCCGTAATGAAAGTAGGTTCGATCGGGGCTGGATTCTGGTGAATTCGGAGATCGATCCGAAGGACTGCTGCAGGCACGGACATATTGATCCGGATACCCTGCGTAAGGACATGCTGGAGAATATCAGGAGTGGCAATTTCTGTGCCGTTGTTCGCCCTCAAGGAGGACGGCATGAACGTCGGCACACTTCAGGATCAAAGGATGGGGGGCCATCGCTGGTGGTTTCCCACAGCCAGGGACAGATTTCTGTTGTCGCCGACCGTCCCTGCGACACAATAGAGTTCTGTGCCGGATCATCATCGCGCAGAGAGTCAGCATCGGCATCAGGATCAGCCGACTTCACCTATGATGTCGGTGACTGGGAAGACTACGTGAGAGTGCGTATCGTACAGAAAAGGGACGATGGGCAGTACTACGTGGCTTTCTCTCAACCTTTGTCCATACGACGGGACTAGGCTGGATTGATCACTGCTCGCCCGCTTTTGGCATAGTATCCTATATCCAGTGGCGCTCAGCAT
>JBGOWL010000143.1:0-4896 GCA_041478585.1 Dehalococcoidia bacterium
AGGATGCCTTCCTGGATCAGTACTATGACCTGCGAGGGTGGGACAAGAACGGCATCCCAACCGAAAAGAAGCTGCAGGAGCTGGGGCTGGGAGACCTAGTCAGGGAAATCGTTAGGTGAGTCTTGAGGAAGCAAGGACGACCAGCAAAACGGAGGGTGAAGCGACGACCGTGATTCCTGGCTGCTGCAAGGTAGTGCGCAGCATTGCCGGTGGGAACCGAGGTATGAGCTTGGGGCAGATCCTACGCTCCCGGCTGGTCACAGACACCATATGAGCAGCAGCCTACTCCAATCGCCAGAAACGATATGCTTGGATTACTCAGAGGAGGTACCTGATGGTCGGTATTGAATCCTTTGGTGCCTATATACCTTGGCACCGGCTGGACCGGCAGCAATTCCTCAAAGCCTGGGGCGGATTTGCCATACCCGGCGAGAGGTCGGTGGCGTATTACGATGAGGACAGCGTAACAATGGCCGTTGAGGCGTCGATGAACTGCCTGAAGGACTTCGACGCGCAGAAGATAGACGGCCTATACTTTGCCACCACATCAGCACCCTACAAGGAAAAACAGTCCGCAGCGACAATGGCTCTGGCCCTCAACATGCGCAGCGACATCCGCACCGCGGATTTCACCACATCGCTTCGATGCGGCTCCACGGCGATGCTGATGGCCTACGACACCATCAAGGCCGGTTCGGCCAGGAGCATACTGGTGGCTGTAGCCGATTGCCGCATTGGCGCGCCGTCGGGGATGACGGAGCAATCGCTGGGAGATGGCGGCGCCGCGTTTCTGGTGGGGAACAGGGATGTGGTCGCCGAGATCCTGTACACATACTCAGTATCCGATGACCTTGTCGCCACCTGGCGTGGTGAGAACGATGTATTCCTCCGCGGCTGGGAAGAGCGCATGGTCATGGACGAGGGCTATTCCAAGATAGTTCCCATAGCCATCAACGGGATACTGAAGAAGAGCGGGATGAAGAAGGAAGACTTCACCAAGGTGGTCTTCGATCCGCCCGGGGATGCCAGGAGGCACGGCAAGGTAGCGACTGAGATCGGCTTCAAGCCGGCGCAGTTGCAGGATCCGCTCAGCCTGTTCATGAACATGGGCATGACCGGAAGCGCCATGGCCCCCCAGATGCTCTCCGCGGCGCTGGAGACGACCAAGCCCGGTGACAAGATACTCTACTGTGGCTACGGCAACGGTGCGGACGCAATGATACTCCAGGTGACCGACGCCATAACTAAGCTGCCCGAGCGCCGGAGTTTGAGCAAACACCTGTCCGTTAAGAAATCGTACGACAACTACGAAAGCCTGCTCAAGTGGCGCGACATCGTGCCTCTCGAGGCTGCGAGAAGGCCGGATAAGCAGCACATACGTATGGCGGCCACCTGGCGCGACAGGAAGGTGCTCCTCGGGCTGTGGGGCGTCAAATGCCGGAAATGCGGGCAGCCGCAGTACGACAACGGCGCCATGAGCACCCCACCAATACGCGTCTGCGCCAAGTGCCAGTCGCAGGACGACTTCGACGACTACTGCTTCGCCGGCAAGATGGCCACCGTGTCCAGCTACACACATGACCAGCTGGCGCCGGTGCTCGACCCGCCTGCATCCGTAGTCCTGGTGGAGTTCCAGGGGGGCGGCAGGGCCTTCTTCGACCTCACGGATAGAGATCCGGCTGAGATCAAAGTAGGCACCAAGGTCGAACTCACCTTCAGAAAGCTGCAGCTCGACAGGGGACTGACCAACTACTTCTGGAAAGTCCGCCCGGCGAGGTTCTAAAGGAGGCGGATGAGATGGCAGGAAGCATCAAAGACAGAGTTGCCATAATCGGCATGGGCTGCACCAGGTTCGGCGAGCTCTGGGACAAGGGCCCCGGCGAGCTCGTAATAGATGCGGTGACCGAGGCCTATCAGGATGCCGGCGTCACGTCGAAAGACATAGAGGCGGCATGGGTGGGCACCCTTTTCAGCGGAATGGGCGGTCGCTCCCTCAGCGAGCCGTTGAAGCTGCAGTACATACCGGTCACCAGGGTGGAGAATGCCTGCGGCTCGGGACACGAGTCGATGAGGGGCGCTGCCTATGCCATCGCTGCCGGCATATGCGACATAGCCCTGGCGGTGGGTTTCGAGAAGCTCAAGGACGAAGGCGGCAGCGGACTGCCGGGGATGGAGAACCGGTCCAACACGCACTATCAGTCGACCCCGCCCGGTATGTTCGCCATGATGGCCACCAACTACTTCCACCGATATGGCTTGAGTCCGGAAGCGGGTAAGACCATGTTAGCCAGGATATCAGTCAAGAGTCACAAGAACGCCCTATTGAATCCCAAGGCCCACTTCAGACGGGAGCTAACAATAGAGCAGGTGATGAATGCACCTATCATCGCTTGGCCACTGGGTTTGTTTGACTGCTGCGGTGTCAGCGATGGCGCTGCTGCGGCTATCCTTGCTCGGGCTGATATAGCCAAGAAGTTCCGTCCAGATCCCGTCTACATAAAGGCCCTCCAGATATGTGCCAGCCCCACATCGGGACGGATGACCTCAGACTACGACTTCACCCACGTTGAGGAGGCCTATCGTGGAGGCATCGCCGCCTACAAGGAGGCGGGGATCAAGGAACCGCGGAAGGAAATAAGCATGGCCGAGGTCCACGATTGTTTCTCGATTACCGAGGCTGTCACCATGGAGGATCTCCAGTTCAGCAAGAGGGGCAACGTTAAGGAGGACATCGAGGCCGGATTCTTCGAGATGACCGGGGCATTGCCGGTGCAGCCTGACGGAGGGCTCAAGTGTTTTGGGCACCCGGTCGGTGCTTCTGGAATAAGGATGGTTTATGAGCTCTACCTGCAATTGCTGGGCCGGGCCGGGAAGCGCCAGATAAAGAACCCGAAGCTGGGCTTGGCCCACAATATGGGCAACGAGCCGTATGCACCGGTGGTGAGCATCTGCATTGTGGGACTTTGACATCATGCAGGAAGCTGTGAGGGGACTGGCGGAGTGTAGGTTTGAAGCGCACATAGACAGAAGCCCCGTCTGTTGCCGTGACCCCGGCCCGGAGTTGCGCAGTGGTATCGCTCATAGCTGCAGCACAGGACAAGTCGAGGCGGAAGCGTGATCGTTGGAGGCTGCGACATTGGCTCGGTGGCCGGCAAGGCCGTAGTCATGAATGACGGGGAGATCAGTTCATATGTAGTCATCCCGTGCACTACCAAGCCCGAGGTGACAGCCCGCACTGCTATGGACGAGGCGCTCAAGAAAGCTGGGCTGGCATCCATAGAAGCGCTGGATTACATTGTGGGCACAGGCTACGGGCGCCTCAAGGTCCCCTTCGCCAACGAGAATGTTTCGGAGATAACCTGCCACGCCCGGGGTGCCCACTGGCTCTGCCCCACGGTGAGGACGGTGGTGGACATCGGTGGACAGGACTGCAAAGTGATGTCCCTGGATGACAAGGGCAAGGTCCTGGAGTTTGTCATGAACGATAGGTGCGCCGCTGGGACGGGGAGGTTCTTCGAGGCCATGGCCAGAACCCTGGACTGCGGGCTTGAAGGGCTGTCGTCGCTCTCCCTCCAGGCCAAGAACCCGGCCACCATCAGCAGCCAGTGCAGCGTATTTGCCGAGTCTGAGGTGATAACGTTGGTCAACGAGGGGGTCGACCTGCCCGAGATCGCCGCCGGCCTCCACAACTCCACAGCGGGCCGGCTGAATTCCATGGTCAGAAAGCTGGGCCTTGTCGAGGACGTCACGCTGACGGGCGGATGCGCCAAGAACGAGGGCTTAGTCAAGGCCGTGGAGGAGAAGTTGGGTGTTAGGCTGAAGAAGCTGCCCCAGGACCCTCAAGTTGTAGGAGCGCTGGGAGCGGCCCTCATAGCCACAGAGAGAATGGGTGCTGGACGCCAGGGCAATTCCCCCGGAGGGCCGGCCTAGCTGTGGGCTGACCGGCCTCTGACCTGCCCCGAGGATTTGGACTATGTCAGCCTTTGATGTATACCTGACGAAGCTTGCCGAGTACGTAGACGAGATGCGGGGCAGGGGAAGACAAGTGCGAGAGATCACCTGTCCTACGACCGTGAGTGAACTGCTGGCCGGGCTCCCGGTTCGGGTGGGTCAGGGGGTGAGCTCAGGCATTATCCTTCAGTCCGACACCTTCGCCGAGCTGGGAAATCCGGATGCAGGCTCCTGTGCCTTGGTCGTTTGGACGGACAGCCCATCTCTGGTGAGAGACGGCAGAATCACCCTGATCGGCCCCGACATCCAGGAATCCCGGGAGGCCAGCCTCCCTTTTGGCCAGGTCCTGATGGTAGGAGGTGCCAGCCTCGGCAAGGAGGAGCATGAACGCTTGGAACAGAGCCAGTACGTCTCTGGCCAGATAGAAGGGTACATGATCAAGAGCGTGCCTCAGCGCATGTGGAGCCGGGTTGGCCGGGAAGCTGCGGCAGCGGGCTTTCGCTTTGAGACCCTGGGAAGGGCGTTGATGGCTATCCTCAAGTCCGAGTTGGCCAAGGTCGAAACGGTCGAGGTCCTCTTTGTCACCTCGAGCATTGAAGACGTTGAGCGGCTGGATGAGTTTGCCGTCCAGGTGCGCCACATAGGCAAGAACATCGTGAGGGACAAGTGGCTGGCCAAAGGCATCGATATCCTGGAGTGTACCTTTGGCTGGGATTGCGAGCACTGCGAAAACGAGCCTGTGTGCGATGACGTCAGGAAACTGATCACCGTGCGCAAGGGGAGGATAGGGGAATCCAAAACCGTCACCAACTCATAACTTGGCAAGGGCACCTGCCGCCAGATCCCAAGACGGTTCTTCGTCTTCCGACTCTGGCAGCTGCAACCTGGCAAGTGGTACGACCGCTGGAGGTAAGGAGATTGTCATGAAGGTTCTTGTTACTGGCG